>NZ_JBVCWP010000143.1:0-9829 GCF_057460485.1 Boseongicola sp. | reverse complement strand
TGGGTCGTAGCCCCGACCGTCCGCTTTCTTCAAGTTGTCCAATTCAGTTTGCCGGTGCAGCGAAGGTCTGCTTTCCGCCCTAGTGACGGCGCGGGACTTCAAGCGCACCCGATTTCGCACTTGCAGCGAACGCTCACTTTGTCTCGCAGAGCGGTCATCGACGCGCCTTGCAGCGAATGGCTGCTCCGAGCCCACAGCGGACCTAGTAAAACTGCCTGAGTGATCACCCTTCCGCTGGCGGCACGGCCCGCTGATAGAGATGCCATGTGGTGTGGCCAAGGATCGGCAGGGTGAAGATAAGGCCCAGAAACGCCGGAACCATGGACAGCAGCATGGTGACCGAAATGATCGCCGCCCAGGTGAGCATGACCACCGGGTTTTCCGTGACAACGCGAATGGACGTGAGCATGGCGGAAACGAAATCGATTTCCCGGTCAAGCAGCATAGGCATGGCGACGACGGTCACCGTGAACAAGACAGCCGCGAGAAATGCACCGACGCAGGTGCCAATTGCAAGGAAGGTCCAGCCCTCTGGTGTGAACAATACGGTGTTGATGAAACCGTTTAAATCCGAGAAGGATGAATCTTGCAGCACGATTACCAGTACAATCCGAAACTGGTAAAACCATACCCACAAAACGAACAGGGTGACAAAGGCCATCCAGCCCATCTCGCGCTTGCGTTGATGCGCCATGACGGTGAGGATTTCAGACCAGCCGAAACTCTCTTCCTTCTGCAAACGGCGAGACATTTCATAAAGCCCTGAGGCTGCGAATGGCGCGATCAGCGGAAAACCTACAGCGGCTGGCATAACCATCCAGATTTTTTCGAGCCAGACTAGGCACCAAACAAACAGGATTCCGAAAACCGCATAGAAGAGGCCAAAGAAGCCGCTTGTGAAAGGGCGTGCCAGAAAGTCGGAAAACCCGGCCTTCAGTGATGCTTTGATATCATCCGCGGTCACTTTATTGACCTTGATCACGGCCCGCCGCTGGGGCGTCAGATTGTCCGGTGGTGTGGAACCTCCAGTCTTAGATTTCATGACATGGTCCTCCCAAAGCGTGGAGCCGCGCTGGTGCGTTTGTCATCAGATCCAGCAGTGAAACAGACATCCCTCCCCGCAAATTAGTTTGCGCTAGCTGAGGTGTAAGGGCAAGGGGGAGTAAGGCGGCTTGGTCCCGCAGAGCAGTCATTCATGCATGGCGCGGCGAATGGCTGCTCCGAGCCCAGACCAGACTCGCTGTATTTTCGCTGCGTGCGCTCGCAGGATTTTCCACGCCGCGGCGCCGTAGAATTTCGCGCCGCACTGCAGCTGAAAGAGCGGTCATTCATGCCAGCTGCAGCAAGGTCGAACCGGGCAACGACTCGGTCGCGGACAAAACAGGTATAGAAGACATCTATTCGTTGACATCTCACGACCCGACACAGATGGCTTTAATGATGGATGTCGGACAGATCATCGAAGTTAACGACCGAATGCAGACGGATTACCGTTATCAGTTGACCGCGCCTGTCGGGCAGGCGTTCAGACAAGATTTCACGCCGTATTTCACACCTCAGAAAATGCTCAACATGGGCGTTTTTGAAGGAAAGTATTGCACCGACTGCACGGGAGAATTGCCGGAACACTGGTTCACCAATGCCAAACTAAGCGATACGCCAAACCCGGACATCAATTATTTTGGTGTAAAAAGCAGACAAGACCTTAGCATCTGGCAGCAAAAGGGGTGGATCTATGGTCCCGACCCAAGGGGTTGGTTTCAATGGTACTGCCGATATTATCTCGGTCGCCGTTTGCCTAAGGTTGATGAAATTCAAATAAAGCGTTGGCGTGGATTTGCACGCCATGCCGGACAAATTCGGGCAAATTGCTATCCTGGCGATATGTTTTGCCGCCCGCGCCAGCGACAAGCACTCTTACAATGGTCATACGATCCGATGATATAGTGTGTTGTACCAAACAGCACGGCGCTACTGACAGACCATACCACTTCGGGCTCTCTGCGGACCGCCGCAAAGCAGCGATGCGCGGCTAAGACTGCGCTCGGGAACCGGTCATTCTCGGATGCGGATTGGGATTGGAGCCAAACCATTTCGGAACAGAGCCTTAGCGGGGTTTCGTCGGATAGCGCTTGCCCTTCGCCTTCCAACACCGGTCATATGTCGAACGCTCGCTCAACGGCGGAAGAGAGCCCAAAGTGTTCGATGTTGCACTGTGTACGACCAGATTTGCAGGGTCTCTAGCATCAGATTTCTCGCATGCGACGCATTCTGCGGATTGCGAACTCGGTTAGAGCAACCAGCAATGTCGTGAACACAATTGTCGAGAAGATTGACTTGCTCATCGACGCCAGACTTGCCGCTGTAACCAGTGCTTCGGGCACGCTGGGTCCGGCATTGAGCATCCAGAGGATCAACCCATTTTCAGCGTAGTCAGCGGTTGCCGCCAAATAGGCCATAGCCGCAACCGCTCGATACCATCGAACAGTCGAGCCAAAGGATCGCGACAACCAAAGCAGGGAGCTGGCGCTCGAAATCGCAAGCAAGGCCGGATACACCATGTCCAGTGGAATTTGCCTCATTAAATAAATACGACGCCCCTCATCTTCGAGCGCTGAAATGAGTGCCAATGCATCTGCATAGGAATAACCAGTTGGTCGCATGTCGAATGCCCTAACGCCGGTGATCTGTTCAATATCGGCAAGCGTGCCGAAGACCATGAGAAAATAGACAAGGATTGCGGCGCCCCAGAAAAGCAGGATGCGTGATCCGTGCTGTGGAAAGGAAAGTAAGTTGATCATAATTGTCTCCTTGCTGCGATACTGCGGGGCTATCAGTACACGGTCAGTTCAGTCATTATCATTTGATAACGTTGGTTGGGGGGCAGCACGGATTGGACAATCATCTGAAGACCATCGAGGAATTTTGGACTGATCTCCCGGCAGAACATCGGGCAATACTGTTAGATGCTTTCAGCATTCGGACATCGCCAATCGGCGGTTACGTGTCGAGCCAAGGTGAGCGAGACGAGAACGAATATATTTTATTGCGGGGACGTGCGCGAAGCTTGGTCACCGATGCCGAAGGTAACGAGGCAAGCCTGAACCTGTACGTCGCCCCAATTGTAATAACGCCCAACATGGCCAGAACATCCGGCGGCTGTTCTTTAGTGGACATCGAGGTTTTGGATGACGCCGTTTTTGCGACAACCCCTGCCGCGCATTTGATGGACCTGATGGTAAATTTCGAAAGCATACGCGAATGGGGAAATACCTTAATGCGCGAAGAGTTGACCCGCAAAGTCGGGCGCGAATGGTGCCTTGCAGCGTTGAGCGCGCCGCAGCGCTTAGAGTGGTTTCGTAAGAACCACCCAGGGTATGAAGACCTTTTTGCCCATTTCCACATTGCCTCGTATCTGGGAATGACCCCCGTCACGCTTAGCAGAGCTCGTAACCCTTGATCGCAAGCAAATAAGCGAAGCGAAGGAGGACATCGTTCGGAACTATTGCTTTGCAAGGCAACGGCAGTTTAGTCCCGCACGGCTGACATTGGTGCAAGATGCAGTGAATGGCAGCCTCGAGCTGCGGGCATTTGAAATTGGTCCTGACTCCAGTCATGGCCAAGCCTTGAGAGTGAAGCATTGATTTATTCGTTCGAATGATTTAATAAATCTAAAAGGGGTAGGTTATATGGCTCGTGTAACTGCAGAACGCGTGAAGGAAACCAAGCGAGAGCTTCTGGACGCTGCGCAACAGGTCCTTCTGGAGGAGGGGTACTCGGGGCTTTCAACCCGTCGCGTGGCTGAAGCGGCGGGCACTCAAATGAGCCAGATCCAGTATCACTTTGGATCGAAAGAAGGAATGATCTTGGCACTGTTCGAATACTTGAACGGCCAATTGATTGATCGGCAAACCCAGGCGTTCAAGAATCCCGATCTGAGTGTCTCTGAGAAATGGGCACTATCGTGCGACTATCTCGAAGAAGACCTGGCATCCGGATATGTGCGGGTCCTGATGGAACTAACAGCTGCGGGTTGGAGTAATCCCGCAATCGGCGCTGCAGTTAGGTCTGCATACTCCGAATGGCATGATCTCATCTTACAACTAACTCGCGAGATCGAAGCGCAGAATGGACCACTTGGACCGTTCAGAACCGAGGATGTTGGCGCACTGGTCAGCGCTGTGTTCATCGGGGCCGAGGCAGCGATAGTGCTGGGATACGAGTCGCCAGAAATCCCCTTTCGGGATGCATTGCGTCGGTTCGGCGTCGTTATCGAGTTCTTTGAGAAAACGAAAACAGAGGAGTGAATTATGCGAGCGAAACTACCTCATACCACTGGATACGTTGAGTGCGATGGCGTTAAGATCCACTATGAGATTTATGGTGACGGGCCAAAAACGATAATATTCGTCCCGACTTGGGCGATAATTCATTCGCGTAGCTGGAAGGCTCAAATTCCCTACTTTGCCGAGCAGTTCCGGGTAATTGCATATGATCCACGTGGGAATGGGAAATCCGATCGACCAGATCGTGTAGAAGATTACAATTTCGGGCTCGTCGTTGGTGATGTCACCGCGGTTATGGATGCCACCGAAACCGAGAAAGCGGTTCTCGTTGGATTGTCTTTCAGCAGCGCAGTCGCATACAGCGCAGCAGCGAAATACCCGGAACGGATCGAAGCGGTCATCTCGATTGGCGCATCGACACCAATCGTTCCCCCATTAGCAACCCGAAAAATCGAATTCGACGTGCCGGCACCGGAAAGCCCGGTGGGCTGGCAGAAGTTCAACAAGGATTACTGGCAGAATAACTATACCGATTTCCTCGCCTTCTTCTTAGATCAGGTGAACAGCGAAAGTCATTCAACAAAGCAACTTGAAGATTCTATAGAATGGGCGGAAACTGGGAACGCTGACATGCTGTCGATGTCCATGGATGATAATGTTGCCGAATTTGTAACCGAAGAAATGTATCGGCAGGTTAAGTGTCCCAATCTTCTCATTCATGCCAAGAACGACCAAATCTGCCCGATCTCGGGGTCGCAACGGATTGCCGAGCTTGCAGCTGGCGAACTGGTTGTTCTGGAACGCGGGGGACACGCCCCGCAAGCAAGGTTCCCCGCCTGGTTCAATACAACAATGCGCGATTTCCTCGCTAGACATTTGGGTACCCACAAACCCAAACGCCGCAAGATGAACGGCGCGAAGCGGGCGCTCTACTTGTCGTCACCAATTGGCCTGGGGCACGCCCGACGTGATCTAGCGGTGACGCGTGAACTTCGCAAACTGCATCCGGGCATAGAAGTCGATTGGTTGGCACAGGACCCCGTCACGCGATTCCTCGAAGCCAATAATGAAAGCATTCACGTGGCAAGCAATCTGCTGGCCAATGAAAGCGCGCACATTGAAGACGAATGCGGTGAACATGATTTGAATGCCTTCCAGGCAATTCGGAATATGGACGAGATCCTCATCAAAAATTTTATGGTTTTTCAGGAGGTCTTGGAAGAACAAAAATATGATCTGATCATCGCGGATGAAGCCTGGGATGTCGATCATTACTGGCACGAACATCCGGAATTGAAGAAAGCACCGGTCGCCTGGTTGACGGACTTCGTGGGTTGGGTCCCGTTTGAAGAAAACGGGCCACGCGAAGCCTTTCTGACGACCGACTACAATGCCGAGATGATTGGTCATGTTGAGGAAAATCCGATGGTTCGCGATCGCGCGATCTTTGTCGGCGGACCCGAGGACATAGTCGATCTGAGCTTTGGAAAGGGTCTGCCGCACATGCGGGACTGGATACCGAGGCATTTTGAGTTCTCTGACTATATCATCGGACAGCACCCGACAGAGTTCGGGTCCCGAGACGATCTTCGCGCCGAGTTCGGGTATGATGACGGAAGACTGACATGCATCGTGTCTGTTGGCGGGTCGGGTGTTGGAGCGACATTGATTCGTCGGATTCTTGCGGCTTACCCGATGGCCAAAGCACGGCTTCCTGAATTGCGAATGATCGTGGTAACCGGGCCGAGGCTCGATCCGGCGGCATTCCGGGTCCCCGCGGGAGTAGAGATGCGGTCCTTTGTCCCCAATCTCGACCGGCACCTAGCGGCCTGTGATCTCGCGCTGGTGCAAGGTGGCCTGACAACATGCATGGAGCTTGCCGCGGCCGGTACGCCGTTCCTTTATTTTCCACTGCGGAACCATTTCGAGCAGAACTTCCACGTTTCGAGTCGTCTGGAACGCTACAATGCTGGGCGGAAGATGATTTTCGCCGAGTCGGGGCCAGAGCAGATCGCCGAAGCGATGCTGATAGAATTGCAAAATCCGCGGGTTCCGCATCCAGTGGCCCGGGACGGCGCAGCGCGAGCAGCCTCGATGCTCTTCGAACTTCTCTGAACGGTAACTTCGAACGAACGGCGGCTTCGTCCGCAACTCGGTCATGCACCCCTCGGACCTCGCTGCGGTCGCGACCACTGTCGGCTTTTCTGGCTGCATTGCAGCGTAACTCTTGGATCGATTGGAGCTGTCGATTTGCGACACAAGCAAAGGACCCGATTTCAGTCCGGCCGCTCTAGGCTTATTCTGTTGAAAAACACCAAAATCTGGAAATCCCAAATTCCTGTCAAAAGCGCATATCCTGTCAAAGTCAGCTAAGATAGTGAACCAGGGGACGCGACGCGGCCTAGAAACCCGGGAGGCTTAATTTGGCCGATCCCCCTTGCTAAAATAAACTAATCGAGCCGTATGGCGAAAAAATCTGTCCGCCCGGCCCGAAACTGGAGTTTTTCAACAGAATAAGCTTAGAACGGTCGTTCGCTGCAAGATGAACCAATGGCCGCTGTGCGGAAAACCCGTCGTTCGCTTCCAGCCCTGCGAGCGGTCTCCTGCCGGATAATTAAACCCGAGACTATCCTGCACCCAACCGACGCTTCAGGCCGATGGCGAATAAACGCTGCGAAGGTCGCGCGAGCAACTAGCAAGACAGGTGCTAGTTATTCGGGAACGACTTCTCCGGAGCCTCCAAATTCCGATGGAAAGTCCTTCATCTTCGGTAGACCGTCCTTCATGGGAAGCACCGTCTCCGCGTAGTTAACGTGGAGTCCGGGCTTAAACTCGACGCTGGGAATGATCGCTGCGTAGACGTCTATGAGCTTCAGGCCAGGATGGCCTGTCATGACGTGACCACCGCACTTTGCGCACCATTTCCGGTCGCTGTTCTCGGTCTTGTTGTGTTGAAGAAGATGCTCTTTACCCTTCAAGATCTTGACCTTCTCAGGGTCCCAAAGCGTGAAGGCGTTGACCGGACCGGCAGACCAGTGTCTACAGCTTTCACAGTGGCAATAGCCCATACCGGCTGGCTCGCCCGTCACCTCGATTTCAACAGCTCCGCAAAAACACTGACCTGTGTGCGTATCAGACATTTCACCCTCCCTCGATTGCTTGTTGTGGAAGTAGATTAGCACAGAATCATGGGAAAGAGCCGAGAATTTACTGTGGAGCCCTCTGCTAGCTTCTTCAGACAGTTAGGTCAGAGAGGGAATTGTGGTCGGATGACGATTTCGGTAGGGCATGCGTTTGCGGGAAATTCAAGTACGAAGTGCACCGTTCGTGCAACATCGTCAGGCTGGATCATATGCGATCGTTCACCCTGCACACCCGCGGTCATCCCAGTGTCAACGAAACCGGGATAGATAGTTGCAACTTTCAACCCTTTGTCTCGCAGGTCCTCAAAGAGACAGCCCGAGAATGCATGCACTGCGTGCTTTGTGGCGCTGTAGATCCCGCCGCCTCCGAAGGTCATGCGCCCGGCAATGGAACTCAGGTTGATGATGGCGCTTTCGGGATGTTCCAGAAGATGCGGAATTGCGGCTTTGGTGAGATGCAAAAGACTACGGAAATTGACGTCGAGCGCCATGTCCCACCTCGACATGTCTGCTGTCTCGAAGGAGCCAGTTTCAAAGACACCTGCATTGTTGAAAAGCGCGTGCAGTGCGCCAAACCTCGTTTGCACTGCGTCAGGAAGCGAGGCAGTGTAGGCCTCCTCCGTGATCTCACCAGGAAATGCCTCTGCTAGCGCGCCGACCTTCCTACAATCGTCGGCCACCATTTCCAGTTTTCCAACGTCACGACCAGCCAAAGCGAGCGCCATACCTTTTCCCGCGAGTTGGCGCGCGGTGGCGGCTCCGATCCCACCGGACGCCCCGGTTATGAGTATAACCCTATCGTTGAGTTCCAAAGTTCGTCCCTCCTGCTCCATTTGCGTGATCTTGAAGCTTTTACCGGATGTGGCGCCACAACTCAGCTCTCCGTAAAGTTACCGGAAAAACCTGCTTGTTCCAAGAACTGCTGTGGGCTCAGAGCCGTCATTCCGCACCGGGTCGTCTGACGGCTTCTGGCCGCCCAATGTCCGAGCCTTGCGGTAACCTACTGAAACGATTGAAGCGTCTGCGTCAAACGAAAGGCCGCTTTTGGAGCGCATTTCAAAACCAGTATGTCGCGCAACCGCAAGGCCGCTTCGAGCCCTTTGTGATCGATGCTGCGGCATACACATTTCGTCAGTGAGGGCGGGAAGAATACATTCGCCGCGAATTCAAATTTTACACCGGAAGCAGTTATGATCTAGTTTAAAGAAAAGGGTCGAAAAATGGCTGGCAGCGAACGCGTATACCAAAACTTCCTGTTAGACAGCGCGCACTGGGACCACTTAGAAGAACGGGCCGACGATATCATCATCGCGACCCCCTACAAATGTGGCACCACCTGGATGCAAAACATTGTGCTGCATCTTATCTTTCAGGACCTCGGGCTGCGTGTCATCGGTGATTATTCCCCTTGGATCGATATGCGGCTGCAACCTATCCAAGAGCATTTGGAACAGCTTGAAGGGCAGGAACATCGACGATGTTTGAAGTCTCACCTTCCCCGTGACGGTCTATATCTTCGCGAGAAATCCAAATACATTATTGTTGGGCGCGACCCTCGTGATGTATTCATGTCATTCTGGAACCATTATTCAAACTATACTGACGAGTTCATTGCGGAAATGAATGACACGCCATGTCGGGTAGGCCCCCCTTTTTTCCTTGTCCCAAAGACATTCGCGAACTCTGGAAAATATGAATCAATAACGGCTGGTTTGAATGGGAAACGGAAGGCTATCCGCATTGGTCCAACTTGCGACATGTGCAGACGTGGTGGAACGAGCGCGAACGTTCGAACATTTTGTTCATGCACTTCAATGATTTGCTTGCCGATCTTGAGGGCGAAATTCTTAGGGTTTCGGACTATTTGGGCATCGAATGCAAAGATAAATCCCTGTCTGCCATTGCCAAAATCGTAACATTCAAGAGCATGAAGCGCGATTGAGAGACGTCAGATCCCAATGCGGCAGACGGGTTCAAGGGTGCTTTAAGGTGGATTAGAACTAGAACAATCTACGCAGACAACGATATCCCCATCGGTTCAAAAACTCGATCCAGGACTTCGTAAGGTAACTTAGAGTGTGTCGGTCCTGATCGGATTCGGGATTCCCATGGTGTTCAATCTGTGATTCCCTGCCTTTGAGGCAGATATTGGGGGTCAGAGATGGGTAAACCGCATCCTGTTGAGTTGCGAGAGCGCGCCGTCGCGCTTGTTGCTCAGGGAAACACACACACTGAAACGGCTCGGCGACTGTGTGTTTCGATCAAGTTCGTCAACGACATGGTGCGGCTCAAGCGCGAGACCGGGTCGCTTGCGCCCAAGCCGCAGGGCAATCCTGGGCGCGGCAAGCTGACAAGTGTCAAGGATTGGGTACGTGCGCGGATCGCGGCTCAGCCCGATCT
>NZ_JBVCWP010000142.1:0-9830 GCF_057460485.1 Boseongicola sp. | reverse complement strand
GACGTGAGATGGCCGGTCAAATCCCGCCCGTAGTTCTGGGCAATACCTGCGCCGTAGTAGGTGTAAAGAAAGTTATTCTCGCCCTCGACGGGCTCGATCATCATGATCCATTCCTTAAGGTCCCCGAAAACATCGAGGTTGATATCACCGTCGGGCAATGTGCCGTCATCGCGCGCGAGCACCCGGCATATGGCAGCGAATTCGCGCAATAGTGGATTGCGGATTTCTACGTCAGTGGGGGACCAGATAACGTCTGGCGCGCGTGCGCCTGCTGCGTTGAACATTTGGCGGACAAGGTTGGGCGCGGCCGGAGCGAAGCTGTCCGCGATTAGGTCAATCACGTCATGCTTGGAATCTCGCTGTGCCATATTTGTGCCCGTTCGTTGGTTTTCGTGCCCCGCCTTTAACCTGCTCGCGCGGCGTTCAGATTGCAAGGATCAGCGCATCCAGAGACGGTCTCTTTCTATCCGGGCGCGTTTGGTTTTGTTCGCGCGCGCGTCTGGTCCTCGAAGAAGACCAAGTGTGCGTCGCCTGTACGTGCACAAAAAAAACGGCAGGGCGCGCCAGTGCAGTGTCATCTCGCCTTCGAGGCCATCCGGTGCAGGGCCGGGACAACCGCGACCCAAGGCTGAGACGACGACGGACAGGACGAACTGGTCAATCCAGGGAAACAGGCTTCGCGCGGTAAGTTCTTCCATCGGGTCATCACAGCAAGACTCCGGTCGCGAAAGTCTTGTAGGGCGCGGCCGAAGAACCAATCCCCATTGAAATGGCGATAGTGATATCCGGGGCTATAGAGCGGCGGATCGGGCCATCGAGGCCGAGGGATGGTCTAAATCAAATGAGATTTGATCGATAAGGCCGGTGAATAGCGTGTCAGTGTCAAAGAAGACGACGGGCTCGTTGGGGGCCAGTGTCGAAAGGGCCTCGACTTTGCTGCCTTGGGGGCGGTTTTGCCGAAGTGCTTGGTTTCAACGGGGCGGATTTCTGCGCCGAGGTCTTGCAAAAGTCTCTGCACCCCGTCGTCGGTGATGCCGCAGTCTCCGCGCCAGTTAGGGCCGGGGCGGGTTCTACCGCGATACGTTTGCCTTATAGGTCAATCTCCCCGACTGGGCGAAGATAAGAAGGGTGGGGCATGTTCCGGGCACCTTAGCCGTGTGATTTCGCGCTGAACAGACGCGTGCTGGGCGCTTTAGCTTTTGGCGTAGCCGATGCCTTGGAGAGCGTCCTTGATTTCGTCAAGGATGACCGGGTCGTCGATGGTTGCTGGCATCTTAAAGTCAGTGCTGTCGGCGATTTTCACCATGGTCGCGCGCAAGATTTTGCCCGACCGCGTTTTCGGCAGGCGCGGCACGACGCAAGCGAGTTTGAAGGCGGCGACGGGGCCGATGCTATCGCGGACAAGCTTGACGCAATCTGCCACGATTTCCGCGTCCGAGCGCGTTGTGCCTGAGTTGGTGCAAAGAAAGCCAACCGGAAGCTGGCCCTTCAACTCGTCCGTCACACCGATGACTGCGCATTCCGCGACGTCCGGGTGGGCTGCAAGGACTTCTTCCATTCCGCCCGTGGACAGCCGGTGGCCGGCGACGTTGATGACGTCATCAGTGCGTGCCATAATGTAGAGGTAGCCGTCGTCGTCGACGTAGCCTGCGTCTCCGGTTTCGTAGTAGCCGGGGAAATGATCGAGATAGCTTTTGCGGAAGCGGTCTTCGGCGTTCCAGAGCGTGGGAAGTGTGCCCGGAGGAAGCGGCAGTTTGGCGGCAATCGCGCCAAGCTCGCCCGGTGGCAAGGGATGCCCGGCTTCATCGAGAATTTGGATGTCCCAACCCGGCATAGCGACAGACGGTGAGCCGATTTTGACGGGCAGCGCCTCGATCCCCATTGGGTTGGCAGCGATCGCGTAACCCGTTTCAGTTTGCCACCAATGGTCGATGACAGGCACGTTCAGCATCTTCACGGCCCATTCGATTGTGTCGGGGTCGGCGCGCTCTCCGGCGAGATAAAGCGTCTGGAGCGACGAAAGGTCGTAATCGGCGACAAGTTCGCCCTTCGGGTCCTGACGCTTGATGGCGCGGAAGGCGGTCGGAGCCGTGAAGAGGACTTTGACTTTGTGTTCCTGAATGACGCGCCAGAAGGTGCCTGCATCGGGGGTTCCAACAGGCTTGCCTTCAAAGACGATGGTGGTGTTGCCGTGGATGAGCGGCGCGTAACAGATGTAACTGTGGCCGACGACCCAGCCGACGTCTGAGGCCGCCCAATACACGTCGCCGGGTTCGACATTGTAGATATTTTTCATCGTCCAATGCAGCGCAACCAGATGGCCGGCTGTCGGGCGCACGACGCCTTTAGGCTGTCCGGTCGTGCCTGAGGTGTAGAGAATGTAGGCCGGGTGGTCGCCGGAGACCGGGACACAGTCGGCAGCGGCGACACCGCTTTGCACATCGTTCCAGTCGAAGTCGCGCCCTTCGATCAGGGTGCCGACGGCCTGTTCTCGCTGGAAAATAATGGTGAAGTCGGGCTTGAAGTCGGCCATGTCGATGGCGGCATCAAGAAGCGGTTTGTATTCGACGATGCGCCCCGGCTCGACGCCACAGGACGTGGCGATGATGGCTTTGGGTTTGGCGTCATCAATGCGCACTGCAAGCTCGTGGGCTGCAAAACCGCCGAACACGACAGAGTGGATCGCGCCAATCCGCGCGCAGGCGAGCATTGCAACAAGCGCTTCAGGAACCATCGACATATAGATGACGACGCGATCGCCCTTACTGATGCCTTTGGCCGCAAGCGCCCCCGCGAGCGATGCGGTCTGTGTCTGCAGTTCTTTATATGTAGTGGTGCTTTTCGCGCCGGTAATTGGGCTGTCGTAAATGATTGCCACGCGGGCGCCGTTGCCAGCCTCGACATGGCGATCAACGGCATTCCAGCATGTGTTAACTTGCGCCTCGGTGAACCACTCATAAAGCGGTGCAGCATCCGCGTTCAGCGCGCGGCTTGGCGGTGTGACCCAATCGATGGCTTTCGCCGCCTCCATCCAAAAAGCGTCCGGGTCTGCTTGTGCAGCTAGATAGACATCGCGATAGCCCATGGGTCCCTCCTCCTCGAGTTGCTTACGGAATAGGGCCACAGATGGGCCTCGGGCAAGCTTTGCGGGGCTGGGCGTGGCAGTTTATCGCAAAATATTTGCAGAGTTTGCGATCAGGGGTTGCAAAATTTTGCAAATCCCGTGGCGTTATGCTTTTGACGCGGCCACATGGCCTTGCGATTGCAAACTTGCAAAGTCGGCGCGACGGCAGAGAGCGCTCGCGCCGAGAATCGCTTAGCTGTAGAGCGACAAAGGCGTCCCCGCGAGGGCTGACATGTTCAGCAAGCCACGGGCGGTGATCGACGGTGTCACGATATGCGCGCGGTTTCCCATGCCCATCAGGATGGGTCCAACCTCAAGACCTCCGGCCTTCATCTTGAGGATATTCCGAACGCCTGAGGCCGCGTCAGTGTTGGCGAAGACCAACACGTTGGCAGGCCCCTCAAAGCGCGCGTTCGGCATGATGCGTGCGCGCAATTCGGGATCAAGGGCTACGTCGGCGTGCATTTCGCCCTCGTATTCAAAGTCGCGCGGTTCGCTATCGAGGATGTCGACTGCGCCACGCATCCGGCGGCCTGTTTCGCAATCAAGATTCCCGAACTGGCTATGCGAGCAAAGCGCGATTTTGGGAGCAAGCCCGAAGCGTCGCACATGGCGCGCGGCAGCGATCACGGTTTCGGCGACCTGATGTGGTGTGGGCTCCGGGTAGACTTGGGTGTCGGCGACAAACATAGGGCCATCTTCGAGGATCATCAGGCTGAGCGCGCCAATCGCATGGAGGCCGTCGGTGGCCAAAATCTGATTGATGTAATTTAGATGCCACAGATATTGGCCAAACATTCCACAGATTAGGCTGTCGGCTTCGCCACGATGGACCATGACCGCGCCGATTGCGGTTGTATTGGTGCGCATTACGGCGCGCGCCAGGTCAGGCGTCACACCGTGGCGATCCATCAGGCCATGATATGTCTGCCAGTAGTCGCGATAGCGGGGATCGTTTTCCGGGTTCACCACCTCGAAGTCGACGCCTGCGTGAATGGCAAGGCCCGCGCGTTCGATCCGGCTTTCGATGACGTCTGGACGTCCGATAAGGATCGGCTTGTCCGTCATCGTCTCGAGCATTGCATTGGCGGCCCGCAGAACGCGTTCGTCTTCGCCTTCGGCAAAAACGATCGTGCGCTGGGCAGTTGCTGCGGCGTCAAATACCGGGCGCATTAGCATGGCGGATTTGAAGACCGACCCGTCAAGCTTGTGCTTATAGGCCTGCATGTCTTCGAGTGGTCGCTCTGCTACCCCGGTTTCCATGGCCGCACCCGCGACGGCACTTGCGACGACACCTATCAGGCGAGGATCAAAGGGCTTCGGGATCAGGTAGTCGGCGCCGAAGGTCAGTTGCTCGCCCTTATAGGCGGCGGCGGCTTCGGCGCTTGTGGTTGCGCGGGCCAAAGCGGCAATACCTTCAACGCAGGCGATTTTCATTTCGTCGTTGATGGTTGTGGCACCCACATCAAGCGCGCCACGGAAGATGAACGGGAAGCACAGGACGTTGTTGACCTGATTTGGATAGTCCGAGCGACCGGTTGCAATAATGGCGTCGGGAGCAACTTCGCGCGCGAGTTCCGGCATGATTTCAGGCGTTGGATTTGCGAGCGCAAAAATAATTGGACGCGCGGCCATTTTCTTTACCATTTCCGGCGTCAGGATGCCTGGCCCGGAAAGGCCGAGAAACAGGTCAGCGCCGTCGATCACATCAGCAAGCGAGCGCGCCCCCCCTGGCTGTGCGTAGTCTGCTTTTTGCGGGGTCATATCTTTCTCGCGGCCCTCATGTACGAGGCCTTCGATGTCGACGAGGAAGACGTTTTCGCGTTTAACGCCAAGCTTCAAAAGCATGTTCAGACAGGCGATGCCGGCGGCTCCGCCACCGGTGGAGACGATTTTGATGTCCTCGAATGCCTTGCTGGCAACGCGCAAGGCGTTGGTGGCGGCGGCACCGACGACGATTGCCGTGCCATGTTGGTCGTCGTGAAACACCGGGATGTTCATTCGCTCGCGGCAGATTTTCTCAACGATAAAGCAATCCGGCGCTTTGATGTCTTCAAGGTTGATCGCGCCGAATGTGGGTTCAAGCGCACAGACGATATCGGCGAGCTTTTCGGGATCGTTTTCGTTCAACTCGATGTCGAAACAATCAATATTCGCGAACTTTTTGAACAGGACGGCTTTGCCCTCCATCACCGGCTTGGACGCAAGGCCGCCGATGTTGCCAAGACCAAGTACCGCGGACCCGTTGGTGACCACTGCGACAAGGTTGCCGCGGGCAGTGTAGTCGCGGGCAGTTTTAGGATTGGCTTTAATCTCGAGGCAGGCTTCCGCCACACCGGGTGAGTAGGCAAGGGCCAGATCGCGCCCGTTTGCCAGAGGCTTCGTGGCGCGTATTTCGAGCTTTCCGGGCTTGGGGTTGGCGTGATAATAAAGGGCTGCCTTTCGGAGCGCCTCCTGTTTCGGATCGCTTGTCATCCCATCCCTCCCGAATTTTGTTTAACGTTAAACAATCTGTTTGTCTGCGCTTAGCCTGAGCCAGAAACGACGTCAAGGTGACAGGCTTGCGCTACGACTTTATGGACGGCAGTCTGCGGCACATTGGGCGAGGAGAGCAAGAATGACCGACATCCGTGCCGAAGTACGACTTCCGACTAAGGAACTGCGCGACGATATTCCGTTCTTTACCAAAGTGTTGAAGATGCGGATGGACACGATCTATCCGGCAGATGATCCCACTGTAGCGGTATTTTCCGGACATGGCCTTCGGGTGCGGGTAGACGCAAACGCGAC
Source organism: Boseongicola sp. (assembly GCF_057460485.1). Taxonomy (NCBI): domain Bacteria; kingdom Pseudomonadati; phylum Pseudomonadota; class Alphaproteobacteria; order Rhodobacterales; family Paracoccaceae; genus Boseongicola; species Boseongicola sp. Next base: position 3,916 of record NZ_JBVCWP010000142.1, on the reverse strand, counting down.
TGAGCCGCCCGGAACGCTTCGCATTTTGACGCAAGATCCGGACGGATTTGCGGACGGTCAACGTGTGCTGGGCGCGCCAAATGGTACCCGGATTGAGATTGACGCGCTGAACCCGCCCTTCGTTTTGCCTGAGACCGAGTATGCTTTTGTCGTGCGGCGTCTTGCCGACCAAGCCCCTTGGGTGATTGGCCGTGCGGGCATGCAGTACCGTGATCTTATCCCGTCGCGACTGGGCGGGTCCATCATCGCAAGTCACATCCGCATTCCGGACGGCGGGCCGGTGCCGGACATGGTTCACTATCATACGGTTGGGTTTCAGCTTATTTTTTGTTACCGGGGTTGGGTTGATCTTGTCTATGAGGATCAAGGCGAACCGTTCCGTTTGTTCGCGGGAAACTGCGTGATCCAGCCACCGGAAATTCGCCATCGGGTACTTTACGCAAGCGATAATATCGAGGTCATCGAGATTGGCGTGCCTGCCGAGCATGTCACAACGATTGATCATGACATGGAGCTGCCGAACGCCTCAGTGAATCCGGAACGCCGCTTTCAGGGCCAACGGTTTGTGCATCATAAGGCCGATGAGGCGAAATGGAGCGCGTTTCGACTGCCGGGGTATCAAAGTCGGGACACAACGATCGAGGTCAATACCGATGGGGTCGCGGGCGTCCATGTCGTGCGACGTGGCGTAGGCGTACCGGAATGGACGCGTCATGAGGGCGATATTTTGTTCACTTTCGTAATGGAGGGCACGATGACACTGGAGGGCGAGGGCAAAGACCCGTTCCGCCTTTCTCCGGGCGACGCGTTCGTGATCCCGCCCGAGATGATGACCAGATACGCCGATCCGACGGACGATATCGAATTTCTGGAAGTCGCGCTTCCTGGCGCGTTTCGCACGATTTCCGTCTGAGCGCCCTTGCGCTTGGCTGTCCCTCGGGTCACGCTTGGGAAAAGCCCGAGGGAGAGCTCCTGATGAGCCTGATCGACGATGCCGCGCGTGTGCGGGAAAACGCCTATGCGCCTTACTCAAAGTTCAAGGTAGGGGCCGCGCTGAAGACTGCGTCGGGGGCTGTTTTTGTGGGCTGCAATGTCGAGAACGTGGCCTACCCTGAAGGCACATGTGCTGAAGCGGGGGCGATCGCTGCGATGATTGCGGCCGGTGAGGTTAGCTTTATCGAAGTGGCGGTTATTGCTGAAAGCCCGTCGCCCGTGCCGCCGTGTGGGGGATGTCGGCAAAAGCTGGCAGAGTTCGCCGAAAGTGGTGCTCAGATCACCATGGCAACGACAGAAGGCGCGCACCTCGAGATGGCCGTGGCCGACCTTTTGCCGGGTGCGTTCGTGGCAGGCCACATGGATCAGGTCTGAGAGATGGACGCCCCCCGCATCATCAGGAAATTGCGTGACCGCGAGGAGCCGACGCAGGCCGAGCTGAATTGGTTCGCACGGGGTTTGGCTTCGGGGGGCGTTTCCGATGCGCAGGCCGGGGCATTCGCGATGGCGGCCTGTGTCAACGGCCTGTCGGAAGACGCACGTGTGGCGTTGACGTTGGCGATGCGGGATTCGGGCGATGTCTTAGAGTGGGATTTGCCGGGCGCGGTCATCGACAAGCATTCGACCGGCGGGATTGGCGATTGTACGTCTTTGCTGTTGGCGCCGATGTTGGCCGCGGCGGGGGCCTTTGTGCCGATGATTTCGGGGCGCGGTTTGGGGCACACCGGCGGAACGCTTGATAAACTTGAGGCGATCCCCGGCGTGTCGACGGATGTTGATGAGGCGCGATTCCGCAAGATGACGCGCGACATCGGTTGTGCGATTGTATCGGCAGCATCCGACATGGCACCGGCGGACAAGCGGCTTTATGCGGTGCGCGATGTAACGTCGACTGTGGAGAGTGTGGATCTGATCACAGCGTCGATCCTGTCCAAGAAACTTGCGGCAGGTCCTGAGGCGTTAATTTTGGACGTCAAAACTGGTTCTGGCGCTTTTATGGAAAGTCTTGAAGCGTCGACAGCGCTGGCTGAAGCGTTGGTGAAGACGGCCAATGGTGCGGGCTGCAAGACGGCGGCTTTGATCACCGACATGAATCAGCCACTGGCCCCGGCGGCAGGCAATGCATTGGAAGTGGCCGTAATAATGGAGGCGCTGACAGCGCCGAAAAACTCGCGACTGGTTGAGGTGACCTTGGCGCTTGGAGCTGAATTGTTGGTTCTTGCCGGGATTGAGACCGAGGCCGAAACGGCCGCAATAAAACTGAGCGAACCCCTTACCAGCGGTAAGGCGGCCGAGATTTTTGATCGGATGATCGCCGAAATGGGCGGGCCGAAAGATTTCGCAAGCGACTGGAAGCGGCGATTGCCGGAGGCCAATGTGATCCGCGAAATTCCGGCACCTACGGCAGGTGTTGTTGCGGCATTGAACGGGCGCGGGATTGGCATCGGCGTGGTTCACATGGGCGGCGGCCGTCTGAAGGGCGGCGAGCGGATTGATCCTTCGGTCGGATACTCCGAGATCCTGGAGCTGGGCACGCGCGTGGTAAAGGGGCAGCCGCTGGCGCGTCTTCATGCGGCAAGCGAGCGCGCGGCACAGGAAGCTGAAAAGGCGTTTTTAGCGTCGGTTGAAATTGGTGAGGCCGCAAGCCCCGGGTCGTTGATCGTGGCGAAGGTAGGCTGATGGCGCGCGCGTTTATTATTGTCCTTGATAGCGTCGGTATTGGCGGCGCACCGGACGCGGATAAGTTTTTTAATGGCGACACCCCGGACACCGGCGCGAACACGCTGGCACATATTGCTGGTGCCTGCGCGGCCGGTGATGCAGAGGAGGGGCGCAGCGGCCCGCTTCTGGTGCCAAATCTTGCACGCATTGGATTGAAAAGTGCGGTGAAGTTGAGTTCGGGCGCTGATACTGCGGGATTGCCGGACGCGGAGCGGGGCCTTTGGGGCGCGGCGACGGAAGTTTCGCCCGGCAAAGATACTCCGTCCGGGCATTGGGAATTGGCGGGTGTGCCCGTTCCGTGGGATTGGACGTACTTTCCTGACGCCAACCCTACGTTTCCGTTGGAGCTGACCTCAGAAGTGGCGCGGCTTGCGGGGACGGACGGGATATTGGGCAACTGCCACGCGTCCGGCACCGAGATTATTGCGCGTCTTGGCGAAGAGCATATCCGCACCGGCTGGCCTATTTGTTATACGTCTGCGGACAGCGTTTTTCAGATTGCGGCTCACGAAGAGTACTTTGGTCTGGAGCGCCTTCTGGACCTGTGCCGGGGGCTTGCGCCGACGCTGCACGGCATGAAAGTTGGGCGCGTTATTGCGCGGCCCTTCGTGGGTGAACCGCTGGCGTTTGAGCGCACGGGAAATCGTAGGGACTTCGCAATCGCGACCCCGTCGCCAACCCTGTGCGACTGGGTGCAGGGAGCGGGGCGGCATGTCTATGGCGTTGGAAAGATAGGCGATATTTTCTCAATGCGTGGGATCGACGAGGTGCGTAAGGGCGATGATGCTACTTTGATGGAGCATCTGCTTGATATCATGGCCGAGGCGTCTGATGGTACGTTCACCTTTGCCAACTTCGTGGAATTCGACAGTCTTTACGGCCATCGTCGGGATGTTTCAGGCTATGCGCTTGCGCTGGAATGGTTTGACACTCAAATGCCCCGGATCGAGGCCGCTATGCGTCCGGGCGATCTTGTGCTGTTCACCGCAGATCACGGGAATGACCCGACCTGGATCGGGACAGACCACACGCGCGAGCGTGTCCCGGTTTTGGGCTTGGGCGTTGGTGCAAAGCCGATTGGACAGGTCGCCTTTGTTGATGTGGCCGCTTCAGTGGCGGCGCATCTTGGAGTCCCTTCGCAAGGGCCCGGAAGGAGTTTTCTGTGACGGTTTCTCAAATGCCGAAAGTCGAATTGCATCTT
>NZ_JBVCWP010000141.1:0-9897 GCF_057460485.1 Boseongicola sp. | reverse complement strand
CTGGTAATCAAGCCAAGCCTTCGAACGCAGCGCGTAAGATGCTTTTTCGGGCATCGTCCAAACCGGGCGCATCGCCTGCACGGTTTCAGGATCCGCCGTTGCAGCCGCACCAGCCTTCCCCGAAGCCACCACCTGAATGGCCGCGGCCTCGCCCGTTTTTTGAGCATCCGACAAAACGTCAACCGTCGTGAACTCACCATTGGCCGTGCCAGCCGCCAGAACAAAAGCCGCGCCGTCTGCGTCGGTTGGTGCACGCTTAGGGTCAGGTCTGAAGAGCGCGCCGTCGTCTTGCCAGGTCAGCTTGCCACCGCAATGGGACCAAAGATGCACGACCGGAGACCAACCTCCCGCCATCGCGACGCAATCTGCCTGAAGTTCCTCAAGGACGGCGCCCGCGCCCAGAACATCGCAGACAGCAACAGCCTCGACCTTGCCCTTCCCAGTCACTTTGGAAATTCCGCGCCCAGTCATCACGCGGATACCGGCCGCGCGCGCGGCCTCTGCCAGGGGGCCAGTCGCTCCAGATCTCGCGTCCAGAACTACAGTCTCCAATCCGGCGTTTTGCACCGTCAACGCCGTGCGGTACCCATCGTCATTGTTCGTCACAACAACCGTCCGCTGCCCCGGAGCCACGGCATAATTCGTCACGTAGTCACGCACCGCGGAGGCCAACATAACCCCCGGCAAATCATTCCCAGCAAAGGACAAGGGACGCTCGATTGCTCCGGTCGCAGTCACGATCCTCCCAGCGCGAATACGCCAGAGGCGATGCCGCGGTAGGCTGGGATCAGGCGCGTGGTCCGTTAGGCGCTCGTAGGCCGAGGCATAGCCGTGGTCATAAACGCCCGCCCCCATAGTGCGCATGCGCAGCCGCACGTTTGGCATGGCTTCAAGAGTCGCCAAAGTCGTGCTCACCCATTCATCCGCCGAAACGCGATCAATCACCGCGCCATCCACCGGCGCCCGACCACCCCAATGGGCAGTCTGTTCAATTAACAACACATCGGCACCCACTTCACCGGCAGCTTTCGCCGCCTGAAGGCCGGCAATGCCGCCGCCAACGATCAAAACGTCCACCGTGGCATTGAAATGCTCGTAGTGGTCTGCGTCCCGGTGCCGGGGCGCCCGCCCAAGACCAGCGGATTTGCGAATAATCGGTTCGTAGACATGCTTCCAGAACGACCTGGGCCAAAGGAACATCTTATAATAGAATCCCGCCGGCAAAAACCGCGATAGCTTTGCGTTGATCTCGCCGATGTCAAACTCAAGGCTTGGCCAATGGTTTTGGCTCTCTGCCGCCAGCCCATCGAACAATTCAGTCGTCGTAGCCCGTGCATTTGGCTCGAATGTTTTATCAGTACCAAGGCTCATAAGGGCATTTGGTTCTTCCGCGCCGCTGGCAACGATACCGCGCGGGCGGTGGTACTTGAACGAACGGCCAACAAGCATCTGCCCCTGCCCAAGAAGAGCCGAGGCCAGTGTATCGCCCGCGTACCCCCGCATGGTCTTACCGTTGAAAGTAAACTGGCGCGGTACAGTCCGATCGATCAGGCGACCGCCGGTCTCAAGACGATGACTCATGCGAAGTCCCTCCAGCGCCAACCCGGCACTTTGGCCGAAATCGCTTCACGAATGTCTTTCGGCGGCTCAATTACTTGCGCAGAATATGTTCCAAATACTTCAAGCGTCGACGTGTTACGGGCTGCATGGAACCACTTTCCACACCCATAGGCATGCCGCCACCGCTCGAAATGAACGCCGCGTGGGTTTTCCCGCATAAACATGTATTCCTCGAACGCATTGTCCGAGGACCCGGGGCCGTGGCGCGTCAGATGCGCTTCCCCACCGGCGTCTAATTCGGTCTCGTCACAGGCAACGCCGCAGTAGGGACATTTCAGAATCAGCATGGCGCAACCTGTCTTTCAAACCAATCAAAAGCGCCGCCCGACCGGACGGCACTTGGATAAAGATAAAGGGCTGCCAGGGCAGAGAAGCCAAGCTCGCCCCGGTAAAGCGGTTTAGACGTTGGAATAGACCTGCTGCGGCTGCTCGGTATTGGCGTAGCCGCGCAGCGAAACGATAAAAAGCCCAACCAGAAGCAAAGGCACTGCCGCACCCACAATAAAGCCCGCAAATGCCCCACGGCGGCGGGGGAGTGACCCGCTGGTTGGCAACCGATTGAGGACTCGTTGCATATCGAAATCTCCTGTTGGTCCTCCCCAACCGATATTGTACGGTTCACAGCCTTCAAGCCAACGAATTCATTTTGAGGCATCGGCGCGTTGACGCGATTGAGACAGTGTTTTTCCACCGAACGGCTTTGCGCACCGCAAAGAGCCCCTATATACGTTTCGCAACGATGCATGGAGCATGCGTACAATGAGTGAAGTCCTTCGCGTTTCCAGCCGCGCTGCGCGAAGCTCTTGCAGAGATTCAAGTTTTTCAAGCCTATTGAGCGGCGAAAAAGGATCCAATTGATTCCGAAGCCCTCAAGAATGCGAATTTTCTCCGCGCAAGCGGAAGTGACAACGGTGGTCCTTGAATGAAACCTGTCTTCCAAATCATGCCAATCGCCCTTTTGCTTGGCGGCGCTATCTTCGCGGTCTGGCGCGGCATGAACACCAAGTCCGACCGCACCTCTAATCGCGCCAAGGGCGGTGGTCCGATCTGGAAGACGTGGAAGTAGCCGGCGTTGTTGAAGCCCGCTTTGCAAATACTGCCTCTCGCACTTCTGGAGATTGGCGCCACATGGGCCGCTCTGAAAGGTTTGTGTCCTAAACCCGACAGCACCGACAACAAAGCCGGCGGCGGTGGAAGCGAAAGTCATACTGAAGGCCCCCACTAGTGCGCCACCCCAGCCGCCACGCTTTCATCAATAAAACGCCCCTCGCTGAAGCGGTCCAAACCGAAAGCCTCGGTTAAAGGCGAATGTCCGCTCGCCATCAGTTGCGCCATGCCCCAGCCCGATCCTGGGATCGCCTTAAAACCACCAGTTCCCCAACCACAGTTGATAAAGCAGTTCTCAAGCGGCGTTTTTGACAGGATCGGCGAGCGGTCCCCCGTTACATCCACGATCCCGCCCCACTGGCGCAGCATTTTCAATCGCGAGATCATCGGGAACGTCTCAACCAACGCGCGTACAGTTTCCTCGATGTGATGGAACGATCCACGCTGAGTAAAGTTGTTATACCCGTCCGTGCCGCCACCTATGACCATCTCGCCCTTGTCGGACTGGCTCATATAGCCATGAACCGTATTCGCCATGACAACCACGTCCATGCACGGCTTGATCGGCTCACTGACCAAGGCCTGCAATGCCACCGAGTCAATCGGCAGTCGGAACCCGGCCATATCCGCGACATGGCCGGAATGCCCCGCCACAACGACGCCCAGCTTGTCACAGTCGATATCGCCCCGCGATGTTGACACTCCAACGACTTTGCCGCTTTCGGACCTGACACCCGTAACTTCGCATTTCTGGATAACGTGCATGCCCATTTGAGAGCATTTGCGCGCATAGCCCCAGGCGACCGCATCATGACGCGCAGTTCCGCCACGTGGTTGCCAAAGCGCACCCAGAACCGGATAGCGCGGCCCGCGTATTTCCATGATGGGGCACAGCTGCTTCACGCGCTCAGGGGCAATAAACTCGGTTGTGACGCCCTGAAGGGCATTGGCGTGCGCGGTCCGCCGGTAGCCGCGAATTTCATGTTCTGTCTGTGCCAGCATCATGACACCGCGCGGGCTGAACATAACGTTGTAATTAAGGTCCTGGCTCAGGTCCTCATAAAGGCTGCGTGCCTTCTCATAAATCGCCGCCGAGGGGTCTTGCAGATAGTTCGAGCGGATGATGGTCGTATTGCGCCCGGTATTCCCGCCACCTAGCCATCCTTTCTCAAGAATCGCCACATTGCGGATGCCGTGATTTTTACCAAGGTAGTAGGCCGTCGCAAGCCCATGTCCGCCCGCGCCGATGATGATCACATCATACTTGCGATTTGGTTCAGGCGATCCCCAAGCACGCGTCCAGCCCTGATGGTCACGAAATGCTTCACGCGCCACAGCGAATACGGAATAACGGCTCATCAGTGCATCACCCCTTTGGCGTCAGAGAGCGTCCGACGCATTGTTCTTTCTTGGTAAAAAATAGCACAAATGTGAAGGCAGCAAGCGGCAAGGCTTGGCTGTTTCGCGACACGAAGCCAGAATTGCCCCCAAGACCGACTGTCGCAGGGGTCGAAATCCCTTCCGATCCGATGTTTTGCACATTAAGTGAAGGGAATGTTATTTTGGATAATCTCTGTCGCAATGGCGCTTGTCGTCGCAAGTCTGCTCATCGGGGCCCTGCGCGCGGCAAGGCTTCATGATGTAACTGCTGCCAATTCGGACATCGCAGTCTATAAGGATCAGCTGACCGAGGTGGAACGCGACCTTGCGCGCGGCATTCTGACCGAGGCCGAGGCAGAAGCGGTCCGTATCGAAGTCTCGCGCCGCCTTCTTGAAGCTGACAATCGCTCCAGCGACCGTGAGTTTGACCAAACGGGCCAAAGCGGTCCCGGAATTGCAATCGTAGCCCTTGTTGTTGTGGTTGGTGGCATCGCGACTTACGCGTGGCTTGGTGCTCCCGGCTATGGCGACATGCCAATGCAGGCGCGCCTTGCGGCCTTGGAGGTCGCGCGTGCAGACCGTCCGGCTCAAGTTGCTGCCGAAGCGGAAGTGGTTGATCAGCTCCCAAAACCCGAAGCGCCTGATCCAGCGTTTCTGACCCTGATGGCGCAACTCCGCAGCGCGGTAGCAGAGCGGCCCGATGACATTCAGGGCCTGACATTCCTTGCCCAATACGAGGCTCGCATCGGTCGTTTCGCACAAGCGCGCGAGGCGCAGGAACAGATCGTTGCGGTAAAGGGCAATAGTGCCACTGTCGTTGACCGCCTGACGCTGATCGATATCATGGTTTTCGCAGCAGGCGGCTATGTCTCACCCGAAGCCGAAGCCGTTTTGCGCGATATTTTGCGCCAGGCGCCCGAAAATGGCGCAGCACGCTACTATCTCGGTCTTGTCGAAGCGCAGGCAGGCCGCGCGGATCGGGCGTTCCCAATCTGGGCACGGCTTCTCGAAGACAGTCCCCCCAACGCGCCTTGGGTTCCTGTTGTGCGCGCTGAAATCCTCGCCGTGGCCTTCGCGGCGGGTGTGACGAATTATAAGCTTCCCGTGATCTCCGGACTACCTGCCCTCCGCCCGGAAGACATCGAGGCCGCAGACGAGATGACCCCGCAAGAGCGCGCCGAAATGATCCAAGGCATGGTAGGCCGCCTTGCCGATCGTCTTGCCATCGAGGGGGGGCCACCCGAAGACTGGGCCCGCCTCATCTCGACCCTTGGCGTTCTTGGCGACACCCAACGTGCCCGCGCAATCGCCGCAGAGGCCTCAAGCGTCTTTGCAGGCAACGCCGCAGCCTTGGAATTGATCGCGCGCGCCAGTGCGCAGGCTGGGATAGCACAATGATCACCGACGATATAATCGCCTTTTTTGCAGCCACCCCCCCAATGCGCGCGCTGGCCGGCCTAGATCTTGGCACAGTTACTATCGGCGTCGCGGTTAGTGACGGTATGCGGCAGGTGGCAACGCCGCTGGAAACGATACGTCGCAAGAAGTTCGGCTTAGACGCGGCCCGGCTTTTGGAGATCTGCGAGGACCGCAACATTGCCGGCATTGTGCTTGGCTTGCCACTCAATATGGATGGCAGCGAAGGCCCGCGATGCCAATCGACCCGCGCCTTTGCCCGCAACCTTGAAAAGTTGACTGACTTGCCGATTTCTTTCTGGGACGAACGTCTTTCAACTGTCGCGGCCGAACGGGCCTTGCTTGAGGCCGATACCTCACGTAAACGCCGCGCCGAAGTGATCGACCATGTCGCGGCGTCCTACATTTTGCAAGGGGCGCTCGACCGTTTGTCCCACCTAGAAGCGAGCCGACCATGAGCGACGACATTTGGACACGTGACGAGATCGAAAGTCCGTGCATCAATATTTGCATGATCCATAGTGACGCAAAAATATGTGTCGGATGCGCTCGCACCGCAGATGAGATCACGATCTGGTCGCGTCTGTCTCCCGAGGCGCGGCGCGCCATCATGGAAGACCTGCCAGCACGCGCAGCCGATATGCCGGGTCGGCGCGGCGGGCGCGCAGGGCGCATGAAACTGCGCGACGTCTAACGTTCGCATCCCGGCTCACAACCGACCCTTTGTAACGAAAAAAGCGCCACGGACGGACCGCAGCACTTTCTCATTCGCTTAGGCGTCGATCTTTAGTCGTCGCGGTGGACTTTTTCACGACGCTCGTGACGCTCTTGCGCCTCAAGGCTCATCGTCGCGATCGGACGCGCATCAAGCCGCTTCAGTGAGATAGGTTCACCGGTCTCGTCGCAATACCCATATTCGCCGTGTTCAATGCGACGCAAAGCGGCATCAATTTTTGACACCAACTTACGCTGTCGATCCCGCGTTCTTAGCTCAAGCGCCCGGTCTGTTTCTTCGCTCGCGCGGTCTGCGATATCAGCGATGTTGCGACTTGAATCCTGAAGCCCCTCGATCGTCAGCTTGCTGTCGCCCATAAGTTCGGACTTCCAATTCAGCAGCTTACGTCTGAAGTACTCCACTTGCCGTTCATTCATGAATGGCTCGTCTTCAGCGGGCGTATAATCGTCCGGAAGGAAAACTTCGGCTTTCAATGCATTCCCCTTGTTATTTGTCATAATCTTGACTCTTCTCCAACGGGTAGACGACCTGACCCAGCCGTACCAACTGGTTGTTTCTGCGCGGCGTGTACCCCATCAAATAGCGCTTGTCACTACACGATCCTCATGCTTGTCGCCGCACGATGGCGGGGCTACGGTGCGTGCCCAGAGGTTGAAAATAGTCAAGGACATACGCGTGAAATTTACTGGAACGAAAGACTATGTAGCCTCCGACGATCTGGCCGTCGCTGTAAACGCCGCCATCACGCTCGAACGCCCGCTTCTCGTCAAAGGCGAGCCCGGTACCGGAAAAACCGAACTTGCACACCAAGTTGCGTCCGCCATCGGCATGCCGATTATCGAGTGGCATGTGAAATCAACAACCCGCGCCCAGCAGGGCCTTTACGAATACGATGCGGTCAGCCGATTGCGCGACAGCCAGCTTGGCGATGATCGCGTCGGCGATGTCGCGTCCTATATCCGTCGCGGAAAACTTTGGGAGGCGTTCGTGGCGCCTGAACGTGTGGTCTTGCTCATCGACGAGATAGACAAAGCCGACATCGAATTTCCGAACGACCTGCTTCAAGAACTCGACCGTATGGAATTCCACGTCTATGAGACCGGCGAAACTGTGCGCGCTGAAAACCGCCCCGTCGTCATCATTACCTCGAACAACGAAAAGGAATTGCCGGATGCATTCCTACGTCGTTGCTTTTTCCATTATATTCGCTTTCCCGAGATCGACACACTGAAGGCCATCGTCGATGTCCACTATCCCGGCATCAAAGAAAGACTTCTCACAACGGCCCTCACGCAGTTTTACGAAATCCGCGACACACCGGGTCTAAAGAAAAAACCATCCACAAGCGAAGTGCTGGATTGGCTCAAACTGATCCTTGCCGAAGACCTTAACCCCGAGGATTTGCGCCGCGAAGCCACGGATGCGCTGCCCAAACTCCATGGCGCGTTGTTGAAAAACGAGCAAGACGTGGCCCTGTTCGAGCGTCTTGCGTTTATCGCGCGCAGACGCAGCTAGAATGCTAAGCGTTCTGATCGACCCAATTCTACCGGTCTTTGCAATCCTGTTCATCGGGTTTTTCGCCGGTCGCTTAGGCAAGATGAGCGATGACGAAGCACGTGTGTTGAACCGTTTCGCGATGACCCTCCTTTTGCCGGTCTTCGTCTTTCGCGCCGTCGCCTTTGCGCCGATCACCGATTTCAACCTTGCGGCCCTTGCTCTTTACGCAAGCGCGCAAACGGTGCTGTACACGATCGGCTATCTGATCGCACGCAAGGCCTTTCACCTGGGTATCTCAGAATCCCTTCTGCTTGGCTTTTGTGGTGTCTTTGCCAACAATGCATACTACATCCTGCCAATCGCCAAATTCCTTTACGGAGACACCGGCACTCTTCCTGTCGCTTCCATCGTGATAATGGACGCCATTCTGATCTTTGGCGGCACAATGGTCGCGTTGGAAGCTCGAAAGGGGCTGGATGCCGGGGCGGGCTTTGCGCTTGTCGCCGTGCGGATCGCGAAGCTGCCACTTATATGGGCGCTGGTGCTTGGCTTTGGCTTCTCTGCCGGCGACGTCGCAATTCCTGGCCCAATCGACACGTTCACCGCTTTTGTCGGTAACGCCGCCTCGCCCATCGCTTTGTTCGCAATGGGTGTCATTCTGTCCGCTACATCACTGAAACCCGAACCCGTGGTCTACGTCATCTCCGCAATCAAAGGCGTGATTTTTCCCGCAACCATCGCATTCCTATTTTACACGCTACTGCCTCCCGCAGTCACGTTACCGCTCTTCGTCCTCGCAAGCGCGGGCCCCGCGGGTGTCATGGCCTTTTCGCTGGCGCTTCTGTATTCTGTTCGCACAGACGCGATCATGCAGGTGACCGTCTGGACGTCCATTTTGACCCTCGTATCGCTGGCTTTTCTCGCATGACCAATGTCCGCCCCTTAACCGCCGCCGACAAACCCGAATGGCTGCGCTTGTGGCGTGCGTATCTGGCGTTTTACCAGACCGAGCTTTCGCCGGAAATTTACGACACTTATTTCGAACGTCTCTTAGGGGATGACCCGCAGGATTTCCACGGCTTAATCGCCGAAGTGGATGGAAAGCCAGTTGGCCTTGCCCATTACGTTTTTCACCGTCATGGCTGGAAGGTTGAAAATACCTGTTACTTGCAAGACGTTTACGCAGATCTGAATGTCCGCGGCCAAGGCGTGGGACGCGCCTTGATCGAAGCGGTCTATTCTGAAGCAGACATCGCTAACGCTCCGTCCGTGTATTGGCTCACACAAGATTTCAACGCCCAAGCGCGCAAACTCTACGACCGCGTCGGGACTTTGTCGCCGTTCATAAAGTATACGAGACCTTTATGAGATGCGCCCTTCCCTTCGTTGCAGCGCTACTACTTGCGGCCTGTGGAACACAACAGACATCGCGTCAGGCGCATATCCCTTTGACATTGCCTCTGATGAATACGTTCGGCGCGGCGACACCCAGCTTGCCGGACTTATCAAACACCGCACTTGCCCGCGACTTCATCGAACTAACATTTACGTTGGAAAATGGCGCAACAATGCCCGTGTTCACGCGATTCGAAGGCCCAATTACAGTTCGCGTTCTTGGGCGGGCTCCAAGCAGTCTTGGTCCGGATCTCGACCGCCTTTTGGAACGCCTTCGCCGCGAAGCACGGATCGACATTCGCCGCGCGGCTGCCGGGACCGACGCACAAATAACGATTCAACCCGTGTCCCGCGCCCAAATCCAAAGTGTCGCACCATCCGCGGCCTGCTTCGTGCGCCCCAACGTCTCGAGCTGGCGCGAATACCGTGCGCGCCGAAATGATCCCGAAACGTTTTGGAACCGCTTGCGCGTTCGTCGCGAGATGGCCGTCTTTCTGCCCGCAGATGTAAGCCCGCAGGAAATCCGTGACTGCCTCCACGAAGAGATCGCCCAAGCCTTGGGGCCCGTGAACGATCTTTATCGGTTGTCGCAATCGGTCTTCAACGATGACAATTTCCATACCGTTCTGACCGGCTATGACATGCTTATGTTGCGGGCCACTTACGACCCAAACCTGCAAAGCGGCATGCGCCGCGCCGCCGTTGCGGCACGCCTGCCCGCAATATTCTCGCGCCTCAATCGCCGG
>NZ_JBVCWP010000140.1:0-9962 GCF_057460485.1 Boseongicola sp. | reverse complement strand
CGTTTGGCCCCGTCAGGCGTCAAAATCTCGCAGTGCTTTTTGCGGATATTGTCGGGTTTACAAAGCTTTCAGAATCCATTGAGCCGGAGCAAGTGATTGAAGTCTTGCGCGAGCTTCACAGTTGGATGGCGAAGGTCATCTTCGAGTGGGGTGGCTCGATCGAAGGCTATATCGGCGATTCGGTCCTGGCGATCTTTGGGTTCCCCGAATCTGGAAGCCAGGATGGGACCAACGCGCTGTCCTGCGCTTATGATTTGCTTGCAGCTACTCAAGATTGGAACCGGGAGCGGAGTGAGAAAGGTTTGTCGCCCATCGGCGTTGGGCTAGGTCTGCACTATGGTCCGGTTGTTCTCGGCGACGTAGGAACCGGGGACTATCTTGAATTCACAGTAATAGGCGACACCGTAAACACGGCTAGTCGCCTGGAACAGGCAACTCGAAACCTCGATTGCGACCTAGTCGTCGGCCAAGCGCTCGTCGATGCGGTCAAGGTTGAAAATGACGGCGAATTAGCGGCCAATTTATTGAATCGCCTGCAGCACCACGGCGATTTCGCAATCCGCGGGCGCTCCAAAGCGGTTGATATTTGGACCTTGACCATGAGGACTACGGCACTCTGAGCCTGACGCGCATTGCAACTTTTGCCTCCCATGGCTCTAGAAAGTTTCGGGGCGTCCCGGCACTGGTACGCATGTATCCGCATTCCGCGCGCCAAATACGGCAGTTTCCTGGGAAGAAGCAGCAATTGGTTTGGGCACCGCTGGCAAGTGCCTGAATGGCATCATGATTGCCGAAACATCATCGCGATATCACAGGCGCGGCACGAAAACGCGTACGCGCCTGGCCTGCTATGTGAGCCCAGTCACTTGGGCATGCCCCGGATACAAGAGAGGGAGATATATAAGTGCCGGGACCGGTGGCTGGGGCGCCAGTCCCAGGCGAAACGGTCTCTGCTTTTCGTTTCCCTATTTTGTGGGAAAATACAGGGAATTTCTGCGCTTCTTGCACCGCCCTGCCCAAGTGAAGCGCCACAAAGTGATCCGGCGCCCGCTGTTGACCGTAATTCACCATATGGTTTGTCAGGCAGCGGGGTCCCGATGCTGAAATCTATTTTTTTGGGCCTTCTTCTAGTCGTCTGCGCAGTGACGCCGGTCGCCGCGCAGTCGCTCGAGCGGGCGGAAGCCGCCTATTTCCGCGGAGATTATGCCGACGCAATGGAGATGATGCTGCCGCTCGCCGAAGAGGGCGACCGGCACGCGCAATACCTCATCGGGTTTATGCATGAACGCGGACAAGGCGTGCCGAAAGACCCCGCAAAGGGCGCCGAGTGGTACGGCCGCGCCGCCGAGCGCGGCAACCCCTTTGCGCAGAACAATCTCGGCGTTCTCTACAAGCACGGGCGCGGTGTCTCACAGGACTACGTAATGGCCTATAAATGGTTCGACTTAGCCGCATCGGGCTACCTGCCAGCCGAGTTGGGGCATCGCGAACGCGCCGTTCTCAATCAGCAGGACATTGTCGCGAAGATGACGCCGGAGCAAGTCAGCGAGGCGCAGAAGCTCGCCGAAGAGTTTCGCGAGGCGAATGCAGGCTTCGCGGATCGCCCTCCCCGCGTGCGCTGAACAAGCACGATCCTGTTCGGCTTCAATTCCGGGCAGCTCAATGTCTCGTCAGAAGGGCCATGTTCGTCATTGTCACTTGCCACTAAACCCGTGCTAACCGAACTAAGGGTGGTTTCGGTGTTGCAAGACAATTCCTCAAATACTCGAAAACTCCACCTATGAACGCAAGTGTGTTTCTTGTCTCCCTTTGGATCAGCCTCGCTCGAGCGTGAACCAGGAAGCCAAGGCATCAGATAATCGGTTCTCGCCGAAGCAGTATCGTTTCGCAAAAGCCGACTAGACACAGGCCCCTGCTGATGCAATTCGCATATCTGGCGTGGGGGATCTCAAGATGTCCGCTCTATTGCATTAACGGGCATCACGTTCGCCGCGACCTCGTTTGTCGAGGTGTCGATACCTGATGTTGCATCCTTCAGCTCCTGGCACTCCTCCCCACTGACGTATGGCCTGCTAAGTGCCAGGAACAGCCATTGATGCCCGAGTTAAATCAAGCCTTCGACGGACCTAAACTGAACACGGATATTTTTCCTTTGCCTTTGACCTCGAGTTCGCCAAGCGGCTCGCCGTAGAACTCGGAGCTGACCTGGTTCCAAATCTCCTCCGCCACGACAACGCTTCCCGGCGCGACCAAGCCCATCATGCGCGCCGCCATGTTGACGGTGTCGCCCCAGATGTCGAACTGATAGCGCTCCTGTCCCACGACGCCGGCGACCACCGGCCCCGCATGAACACCGACGCGCACTTCCCACCCGAGATGCGCGTCAATCAAGGTCGATGCCA
The DNA here is from genome assembly GCF_057460485.1 of Boseongicola sp. NCBI lineage: Bacteria > Pseudomonadati > Pseudomonadota > Alphaproteobacteria > Rhodobacterales > Paracoccaceae > Boseongicola > Boseongicola sp. Next base: position 7,560 of record NZ_JBVCWP010000140.1, on the reverse strand, counting down.
TTTCCAACCCGCAGCGCACCGCTGCTCCTACGGGATCGTCCACTTTGTGCAAGAGACCTGCAGCCGCCATGAAGCCATCGCCGATCGTCTTGATCTTCTCAAGACCGTGCTTCGCTGCGACCCGCTCGAAGATGACGAACAACGCATCGAGCCGCGATATCACCTCTTCGGGCTCATGCTTGTCGCAATAGGCGGTGAAGTTGGTCACGTCGCAGAACAGCACCGCGACATTCTCATAGCGCCGTGGGATGACCGTGCCGATGCTGCGGATTTCGTCCGCTGCCTTCTTCGGCAGCAAGGCATGCAGCAACTGATCGGCTTCGGCCTGCGCCTCTTGGGCTTCGCTCAACGCATCTTGCAAGGCCAGTTGTGTTCTTACCCTGGCGAGAACCACCGGTGCGGAAAACGGCTTGTGGATGTAGTCTACCGCACCGACTTGAAAGCCCAGCTCCTCGTCGCCTTCTTCGATCTTCGCCGTCAGGAAGATCACGGGGACGTCCGCCGTTTCCGGATTCTCTTTCAACCGCCGGCAGACCTCATAACCGTCCATGCCCGGCATCATCACATCGAGCAGGATGAGATCGGGTCTCTCCGGGCCTGTGGCTATGGCAAGCGCCTTCTCACCGTTGGTCGCGACCTTGGTGCGATACTGATCTTTCAGGACACCCGATATCACCGTGATATTGGTCGGAGTGTCGTCGACGATCAGAACGAGTCTTTTTTTGCCGTCTACCATTACTCAGTCACGGCAGCCTGAATCGCCGATACGACGGTACGCAGAGATTCTGACAGAGTTTCGAGTGCTTCGTCTATGCCCTGCCCTGCCTTGATTGCCGTTTCCGTGTCCGCCGCGCACTCGGCAAGGGCATTGGCTCCAAGCGATCCTGCGGAGCCTTTGAGCGAGTGTGCAACCCGCTCGGCCGCAGCGCTATCACCGGCATCGAGCGCCGCGCGAATCTCTTCCACCGCGCCAGACTGGCGATCGGCTAATTTTTGGAGGAGCTTGGCATAACGCTCGGCCTTTCCCCCCATAACCTTCAGCCCCGCCGCGCTATCGAAGCCAGCGCGATCGAGTACCGCACAATCTAAGTTCATCAGTGCAACTCCCCAAAGTTTACTACAGCTGCCCGATCCAGCGGCTCAGCGCGCCAAACAGCTGATCTGGATCGATAGGCTTTGGGATATGATCGTTCATGCCAGCCTCAAGACACCTCTCTCGGTCCACTGCCATTGCATTGGCGGTCATGGCGACAATGGGTAGTCTATCGAAACGAGAATCGGCCCGGATAATGCGGGTCGCTTCGATCCCATCCATGACCGGCATCTGCATGTCCATGAGGACAATGTCGTAGTCGTTCGAGCGCACCATATTCACTGCGACCTCACCATTCTCGGCGACATCAACCGTTGCCTCGACATCTTCAAGTTGACCGAGAGCGACTTCTTGGTTGATTTCGTTGTCCTCGACCAAAAGCACGCGAACGCCGCGCAAGTGCGACATTTCGGAATGCGCTGTAATGTTGTTGTCAACGTCTCCATACTCGTCCTCCCCCCTGAGCACGGTGAGCGTCGTGTCCAAGAGCATCGATGCCGTAATGGGCTTTACGAGGACGTTGTCCAAGCCGATGTCCTCAGCGCTCTTGAGAACTTCCTCCCGGCCGTAAGCCGTAACCATGACGAGGCCTGGAGTCGGAACATTTTCCAGCGCCAGTATCTGTTTGGAGGTCTCAATCCCGTCCAGCGTCGGCATCTGCCAATCGACATAGACGATGTCGTACGGCTCGCCCCGCGCGCTGGCCTGGTGAACCATCTCAAGGCCATCCCTGCCGGACGGCGCTTCGTCAGCGCTCATGGACATGCTTCCCAAAATGTTTGAGAGCACGGCTCGTGCCGACGAATTGTCGTCTATGATCAATGCACGCCGTCCTTCGAGATCCTGGCGCAGCATCCGGCGACGCGACGCGATTTTCTTGAGGCGCGACGTGAACCAGAACGTACTGCCTTTGCCCAACTCACTCGACGCGCCGATTTTGCCCCCCATGGCCTCAACCAGACGCTTGGAAATCGCCAGCCCAAGGCCGGTGCCCCCGTATTTCCGCGTCGTCGATTTGTCCGCCTGTTCAAAAGCCTGAAAGAGTCGAGACATTTGCGCCTCGGACATGCCGATTCCCGTATCGGCGACCGAAAACTCGATCAGCTGATGGTCGGCATTATCCTCCAAGACCTTGAGCCGGACGATGACTTCACCAGCTTCCGTGAACTTGACCGCGTTATTGCAGAAGTTGATCAGGACCTGTCCCAGCCTCAGCGGATCGCCCTCGAGCCCGGAGGAGGTGGTTGGATCAACATCGAAGACCAGCTCCAACCTTTGAGCCGCAGCTTTCTCCGATACCAGATTGACGACGTTGTCGAGCACGTTATCCAGCTCGAAGGGAATATTCTCGACGGCCAGTTTCCCAGCTTCGATTTTCGAGAAGTCCAGAATGTCATTGATGATACCGAGAAGATGCTGCCCCGAGTTCTTGATCTTGGCCAGATGATCCCTCTGACGCGGCGGGAGGTCCGCCTTCAGCGCGATTTGAGACAGACCGATGATGGCGTTCATCGGGGTGCGAATCTCGTGGCTCATATTGGCAAGAAAGTCTGATTTGAGCCGCGTCGCCTCCTCCGCCTCCTCCTTAGCGGCCTGCGCTTCCTCATTGCTGACCTTCAGGGCTTCGATCAGTTCATCGACGCTCTGCTCAGCGATAATTTCTTGGCATTTCGCAAGCTGGGACCCGCTAACATCGCCCGTTGGGCCCCTACGGCAGTAGCCGCGCCAACCGTGGCGGACGCCTTTGTCGAAGGCTTCGACGCGGTCGAACCCTACATCGAGATGCCGGCTGTCGCTGCGCGCATCACCAAGCGCCGCCACACACAGTTCCTGAGCCACACCCGAACCGCTGAGTCCTACATCAATCTCCACCGGTCCCGCCTTCGCCAATGCTTTGGCGTGGTCGGATACAGCGGATGCAAGGCGCACACCACGCACACCGCTGATCCCGAGCGTCTTCGCGATGGCGAACAGCTTCCGACGCATCGCCAGAATTGCAGGCTCAACCTTGACCGACAAAGATCCAATCTCAGTCATTTGCATCGAATTACCGTACAGGATGCGTCATCTAGCCCCTTGCCGAACTTTTGGACGACATTGAGCGCTATTGTAGGCGCCGGATCGAGGCCGAGACTCGGATAGTTTTCAAGTCCAAAACGGCTTGTGACGCCATCGGAAAACAGCAGGATGACGTTGGAGGGTCGTAAACTCAGACATTGCGGCTTTGGTGATCGGATTCGTTGGCCAAGCACGCCATCACTGAACTCGACCGTCTTGGTCTCCGCGCAAAACATGCGGCATCGCACATTGCCGACGCCGGCAACCCAGCCTTCTAGCGACGTAGAGTTCACCCAAGCAAGGCCAGCGACCGCGCCGCGCGTGCCGCGAGCGCTCTCGTGCAGCAGCTCTATTGCGTCCTCCGGAGCCGGAGACGCTGCGTTCTCCACCCAACGCGACAGCGCATTGCGGAGGCAGACCCCAACCTGATGTGCTTCCGAACCGTGGCCAAGAACGTCGATGACCGCGGCCAGCACACCCGGCCCTCCGCGCTGGGTAAGCACGACATCCCCAGACAATGTCTCGCCGTCCTGTGGCCGCACGTATTCTCCCAATTCAATGCTTCCTGTCACGCCGTTCAACCCACATTGTCGCCGTTACCACGGCGCCCTCTCCCTGCTCAGAGTCGATCTGGAGCGCATCCATGATACGCGCAACGCCCGGAAGCCCGAGGCCGAGGGTTCCCGAAGTGGAGTAGTGATCAGAAAGCGCACGCTGCTTATCGACGAATCCCGGTCCATGATCGACAGCTTTGATTTCGACGCCCTGTCCACTCGCGGGCGAGCGCTCAACCCACGTCACGAGCAGATAGCCCTTGGCATCACCGTATTTCAGAATATTTCGCCCAAGTTCCGAGGCGACGGTTGCGAGCATGGCGATATCGGTCGTTCCAAACTCCTCCGCGAGGCGCTTATTCCGTTGAACGTGCAGCACGGCAATATGAAGATCTGCCTCTGCATGAATATCAAACCGGCCTAAGACCGTCCGGTTCGAGCTCAGGCTCGTCGTGGGTTTCTGGCTCTGGTTCGAGCTCTTGCTCATCATGATTCGCGCTTAGCTCCTCCAGTGCACGCTCCAAGTCTAGAGCTGTCCGGAGCGCCCCTAAGTCCACTCCACTTGAAACGATATAGGAGACAATTCCCGGCCGCAGCCCGGCAACCACAGTTCGCATACCCAGCCACTCGATCGTGCGGAAGGCCTTCTGCAATTCGGCAAACTCATCGACATCCATGACTTCGCAGGCAGATACTTCGAATATGGCGCTGTCGGCCTGCTGCCCGGCTTGCGCCTCGGACAAAGAGTCGACCAAGACCCCCAGCGCATCCGCATCGATTGAGCCTTCCAGGGTCGCGACCATAGTGTGGTTCAAACGCGTTATGACGAAGCGTCCGTCTCCCATGTGATGTGATCCTCCGGCCCGACCCGCCGTTAGCGGGACCCCGCCTCTCCTTGTATACGTCCACTGCCCCGGCCCGTCGGCTCGATCGCCGCCAGCGCCAGTTGCAGCGCGTCCCGTAATGTCGCCGTGGTGCGAACCTCCCCCACATTGGCACCAAGCTCGACCAAAGTGCGCGCGACGTTGGGCGAAATACCCGAAATAATGCAATCGCAGCCCATAAGCCGCGTGGCCTGGGTGATCCGGATGAAATTATTCGCCACCGCCGTGTCGACGGTGACCACGCCGCTAATGTCCATGACAAATACGCGCGCGCGGGCTTCCGAAATGCGCGTCAGGCTCTTATCCATGATGTCCTGGGTGCGCTGCGAGTCCACGATACCGACCAGCGGGAGGAGCAAGATGCCATCCCAGATCGATGAGACCGGCGTCGACATCTCGAGCATCGCCTTGCCGCTTTCGATCACCCGGCGGCGCGCGAACTGGGCGACTTGATCGCTCGTTACGAACGTGTCGAGCATCGCGAGCTTGTCGAAGGCATTGAAAGCGGTGCTGGTGTCGCCATGAGAAAAATCGCAGGACACGATGGCATCGCCAAAGAGAACCTTAAATTGCGACATGGCGGCGAAATAGATCAAGTTTGACATGTCGCGTTGCGCGTGAATTTCTCCAATGCGCACACGATAGTCGACATATTTCTGGTCCACGACGCCGGTGAAGAACTCCGCCCAATAGGTCTTCTGGAGCTTCTTGACGCGCTCAACCGTCTCCTGGCTATTGAAGAAAATCGAAAACTCGGGTTGCGCACCCAACCACGAATAGAATTCGTCCACAACGGCATCGACTTTACCAGACGCCTTCAGTGCGTCGCCGCACCTCTTAAGTGCCGCGAGATCTTCAGGCGTGATATCGAACCGCTCTAAGAGCGCGTTGACCTCCAATGACTGCGACATCGCTACAATTCCTCATTTCTTTGTTGTTCGGGCCCAGCCGAGCAAGCGTTCGGTCCATCTAATGGTGATCCGCACTCCGCACGACTTAGCATTTTGCGCCAAAAATTTCTGCGCTGCGTCGCTTTTTTAGAGGGTGGCGGGGAGGGAAATGGTGCCCAGGTGCATACTACACCAAGCTTACTAAATCAACGACTTAGCGAAAAGCGGGACAGTCATCCTTCCCACATTCCCGCGCGCTGGATCGCGTCTCGACCTGGCGCAATCTCCTCGGGTTTGTGACGCTTGTTGGCTTTGGCCGGCCGTCTCGCCACTCTCGAATACGGCGGTTAGCCTAAGCAAGGCAAACGTCTACGAATTTGCCGCCGCGCGCCATGATTGAGATACCCATGGCGCGCTGGTCGCAGGAGTGAACGCGGCCTAAATTGATCGCTCCGGTGCACCTTATCACCTCAATACCGACGCCCCGGGATTCAGGCGACGGACATGGTGAGTTTGATGGAGCAAATCATAGCGGCAGATGCTGGAGTGAACTAAGAGCCTAGCATTGTACGGCCCATGTATTGATTAGTGCTTGAGCTATACGAGCCGCACATCTTTATCGACCACTCGAACTCGCTCATGTGGTAATGCGGCTGGCGCTTCGAGACTCGATTGCAGATTCGGCAGTGCACAAAAGCCATGTCTGCTAATAGCACGGAGCAGACCTCGCTGGGCCGTCGGCCGAGGTCCGCTTCTGACCTAAAGCCAACGCGAAGCCAACCTCGCTTATTCGCTTAAGCGGCAGCAGATCAGCTCGATACGCGTAGCGGCCGATGAGAAGTTTAACCGGGACCCCTAGGATCATCACCAACAACACCTCCGAAGACGGAGGTGTCGGCATTTTCAACCCGGTTCCCTGGGACGCCTTTATCAACGGCCGATATCATCGGCTGGGGGTCCGGGGTCGAATACGCCTCCTCAACACGGGACAGGAGCAAAGCTCATGAAGTTCTTCGACTGCAAGACTGCACCTAGCGCCCGCCTCGTTCGCATGTTCATCGCCGAGAAAGACCTCGACATCGAGACAATTGAAATTGATCTACGTTCTGGTGCCCACCTGCAAGCGGACTTCAAGGAGAAGAATCCCCACTGCACCGTCCCCGTTCTCGAAACCGAGACCGGCTTGCACCTCACATCTTCTCAGGGGTGCTGGCGCTATCTTGAAGCCCATAAGCCCTCGGCCCCGTTGCTGGGAACTAACCCTGAAGAGAAGGGACTGATTGCAGACCGCATTTGGCGCATCGATCTCGACGGCTTTTATGCAATAGCTGAGGCAATTCGCAACGAGCTGCCCGGTTTCAGGGGCCGTGCGCTGACCGGATCCATCAACTACGACCAAATTCCCGAACTTGCCCAACGTGGAGCCGCCAGAACCGCCCACTTCCTCGATACATTCGAGGCGCATCTCCTTGGAGAGAACGACTACGTCGCGGGCGCCAACTTTTCAGCTGCGGATATCATGGCGTTCGTCACTATCGAATTCGCTGGCTGGATCAAGCTTGAGTTACCGCCCAGCGCCGAACGTGCTCACGACTGGTACAAACGGATCAAGGCCCGACCAAGCGCTGCTCTCTGAAAGCAAAGCCCGCAACTCCGACCCCACCTGCTTGACAGGAGGGATTTTTGAATGAGAAAGCCCGTCGACTACCAACCGCGCCTCGTCCGCTTTTGGCACATAGCCGACCTCGATGCCCAAGCTGAGAATGTCTGCTTTCGGGTGTAAAGCAGACGTGCCTTCGCCGTTGCGCAAGGGCCGCTAATGACCCAACCCGGACCTCTGCGAAAGGCGGCCTCTTGGAAAGAGGCAGAGTTGCGGGAGCTATCGGAAAGGCGGTAAGCCTCTCAAAACGAGGAGCTGACCGTGAAAATTACCACCGGCTTTGTTGGGCGCGAGCAAGCGCTCACTGAACTCTTCGCTGCGACCTTCACCGCCTCGGAGGCCCCGGACGAAGGCGCACTGATTGGCGACTTGGTTAGCGATCTACTCGCAGAAACGCCAACAGAGGACATCCGCGTGTTCT
>NZ_JBVCWP010000139.1:0-10270 GCF_057460485.1 Boseongicola sp. | reverse complement strand
TTTCATGGACTCGATCTATTTCCGCGATCCTCTGGGTCTCCGCATCGAATTGGCGAGCTACCGGTTCGAACCGCCCGAGGGGAGCCGGCATGCAGACGTGATGATCGAGGCCCACCGGATCCGCGTGGAGCGTGGCGATCACCACATCGACAAGGAACACCTTGCAGATGCCATCGAACTCATTGTCGAGCGTAGCCAGCAATCGCTTTCAACGGACCGTGGACCGCGAAATCCATACTGATCGCAATGGGCCATGATGTGGCGTTCAGCTGAGTTTAACGAAGCCAACCATAGCTGCGCTTACCAGACTTAATTAAGATAAGAGCGCTTCCCGGTTCGACGCCTCCCGACATTTCGAACCGACGGAGCCACCCCGAACCGGTGCAGGTATCGCTAATTAATTGAGGTATTCGCAGATTTCGCAATTTTCCATCGAGACCCCCGCCAGTTCTTTAAAGGCGTCTCCGTGGCCGACCACCGCCAATTGAATATCCGCCATCTGGTTAAGTTCCAGAGCGAAATTTCTTATACGTTGTTTGAAAATATCCCTTGGCTCGACCGGAACGCCATACTTGTTCGTCGGCCCCTGATGCCACCATATCTCATCCAAATGGTCGAAAGACAGGCTCGGGAATTCCATCTGCAGAGCGCTTGGAGAGCGACCTACATCGCAACTATGACTTAGAAGTTCGCGGTGGCCTGCCAGCACGTTTATCGGCGCAACACCTTGGAAAATTGTAAGGGCTGTTTGGACGGCGCGGGTCAACGGGGACGTTATGACCTGCTGAATTCCAAGCTCGATGATTGCGACTCTTGCTTGTTCCGCCTGTCTGCGCCCTTTTTCCGTTAACGGCGCATCAAAAATCATTTGGTCCGGGTCACCATCATTGTGAGCAGCATTGAATTCCGATTGTCCGTGCCGGATTAGATAGACGGTCATTTGCTTTCCTATACCTGCAATTTTGTTGTGAGAAGGATATCGACCACTGGCACCTAGCAGATTTAGGAAGTGCTAGTAAAATCCAGTATCTGACCCGTCATGTGAATTGCCAAGCCTAGCACCAGGTCGCTTGGCACCTCGTTCTTACGGGCTCGCCCTTGGTGCGCCAAGTGCCCTCTCAAGCGACGTTTGGAGGCCGAGTTAAAGGGGGCAGGAAAGTTGGAAAAGAGGGAGAAAACCGACATTCATGCCGTCACTCAAGCGCACTGTAGGTTTCCGACATCCCAAAGGCCTGCGGGCCAAACTGGCGTAGCGCTGCATCAGATCGCATTATGGGCGGCACCCTCACTGCGACGACTTTAACCCTCTGCCCGTAACGCAAAGTTTCGTTTGTGATGGGCACTGCAGTTTCCGCATCGAGGATTGAGATAATATCCGGCACTATGGCCAAGACTTCGCCTTCAGCGCGGACAATTAAGTTCTCGTTCTGAAACTCAATGGTGCAACGGCCATTTGGATTGTCGATCGAGACGCTGCCCAATGTGAACCCTTCCATGGTCCGCCTGTCGACATCGATGATCTTGCCATCAAAAATTACCCGCGCCACTGCGTAGCTTGTCGTTCCCATAAATTGGCAGAGTTCTTCGAAGGGATCATTTTTGCGATGGCGGGAATTATGAATGATCTCGCCAATACGCCGTGCCAGAGTCAAGGTATGCTTAACGGCGCTTCGTTTTACCTCAGCGCCGCTCATAGGGTAGTTTGCAAAATAGGCGGTTCCACCAAACCGGATGGTGATGCCACGAGCAATCCACTCCATACGATGGTTATCGTCAGTCATGACCAATGCCGTGTCGCCTTTTTCGTCCGAAATGCCCAACGGGCAACCCGCGACGCCTTCGATGGCAAAGGTTTCCATCTGCAATTCAGGAAAGGCACGCCCTTGACCATCCGCATCCACCACTGGGATACCCAACCGCGCGCCAACAAATAGTGGAATTGTCGAGTTGATACCGCCAACTTCAGTTGGCATTGTCGCGTCAGCCCGCCGTCCAAGTTCTTTTTCAACGACACGAAGAGCCCGGATCGGTTCTTCCCCCGATGGGATTTTCTCCAACAGCACCGTTGGTGCGCCCATCATAGCCGTGGGTATGATCAGTTTGCTGTCGTCCAGCCCATCTGGATCAAGAATTTCAATTTTCCTGCCGGCGGCCAGTTCCTGCTTTACCATCAGCCCACCGATGTAAGGGTCCCCTCCCCCACCGGCACCGAGAAATGCAGCCCCGGTGCACAAGTCGTCAACATCTTCGATCCTCAGTTCCATAATACTTCCTAAATTGGCAGATCACCGACGGCTTTAACGCGAAGACGCGTCGGGTTGCCGGGCAAATAGCTGATTGGCACCTGCTCAACCTCGATGATTTCCACGCTCTCATCCGTTGCGCCCGCGCTGATTGCTTTGTCTTTGGCCTCTTGGCGGGCGTCATCCAACACGGTGTTCCGGTTTGCTTCGTTTAGGGTAACGACACGCTCGACCTCGCCCGACACCTGGGCAATCGCTGCGCCGACAGCGTTGGCGACAGAGGAGTAGTCCGGCCTTAGCACCTCCGAGACTGACTGAACTGGCCAATCTACCAGGATTGCGCCGCCGCCAACGACCAACAGGGGTAAATCTGCCGCTTCTGTTTTCATACGCTCAACATTCACATCAAGTAACTGGCGCATGGCAGCGCGGGCCGCGTCAATCGTAGCTTTGTTGGCACGTACGAGCGATCGGTCACCGATGTCAGCCCAACCACCTGCCACAGCGATGTCAGTGGCAGTCAGTGTGTCCCCGCCAAAACACTGCGCACTATTTGTCAGCTCATATCCAACGGAGTCCGGTCCGACTTTTCGTCCATCCTCGCGAACAAGACTCCCCCCGCCCAGCCCCACTGCCAACACATCAGGCATGCGGAAGTTCGTTTTTACACCGCCTACGTCGACGAAGTTGGTGGACTGGCGTGGAAAGCCGTTCCGCAGCATGCCGATATCAGACGTCGTGCCGCCAATATCAACCACCATCGCATCTTGAATTCCAGCCAGATAGGCCGCGCCACGCATGGAATTCGTAGGACCCGAGGCGAAGGTGAGAACCGGATAGCGCTGCACATCATCGGCGCGCATAAGAGTGCCATCATTTTGGCTAATGAACAGCGGGACATCCAGCCCAAGCTCGTGCAATGCGCGGCGAAACGCATGCACGACATGACTTGATAATTCGGACAGGGCCGCGTTGATGATCGTGGAATTCTCGCGAGGCAATAGGCCGAACTGACCGAGTTCACAGGAGAGAGACACGGCAACATCCGGAACTTCGTTTTGCACGATCTCGGCGGCACGCCGTTCCATGTTGCCGTTCATAGGTGAGAATACCGAAGTAATCGCAGCCGTCCGAATTCCCTCCTTTCGAAATGCGCGCGCCGCTTCGGCCACAGCCTTTTCGTCCAGCGGCGCGATTTCGCGCCCGTCGAACTCGTAGCCACCGCCCACCAGATATGCATTGCGCCCGATCTGGTGAACCAATTCATCCGGCCAGTCTGTCAGTGGCGGAATGGCCGAGGTTGCGGGAAGCGCCAAGCGTATAATTCCAACCGGCAGCAACGACCTGCGCTGGATTACGGCGTTGGTAAACTGGGTAGTGCCTATCATCACACAATCGACATCTGCGAGGTCGATGCCCGCATCCGCGATGGCCGTTTTGATGGCTGCAACGATACCCGAATAGACATCCGCTGTGGTAGGGGTTTTGCGCCAGCCAAGGACACCTTTTGTGCCCAACACAACCGCATCCGTATTCGTGCCGCCGACATCCACCCCTATTTTCACGGGATCACCACGCCGCTTTCCGCGCTCCAATATGTCGCGACATTGTCACCAGTATTGAGCCGGGGCAGATCTGGGCGATTGGCAACTTCGACCATTATTTCCTGACCAGCTGCGTGAATGCGGTAGCGCACGACAGAGCCCTGATAGATTGTCTCAGACACCGTTCCTTGCAGTTTTGGCGGCTCGTTCGCTTCGATCGGGCGCAACCGGATCATTTCGGGACGGACCAAAAGGGCGACATCCTGGCCAGGCTCAACTGATGCGTTTGAAGACAAACGTCCGGGGATGGATACATCCCCAAGGTTGACGCTACAGGCTGAGCCATCAAGCGTTGTAACTTGGCATTTCAAAAGATTGGATTCGCCAATGAATTCGGCGATGAAACGCGAGGCAGGTTGCTCATAAATCTCTACTGGAGAGCCAACCTGCAAAACACGGCCCTGATCCATGACCGCGATGCGGTCCGACATCGTCAGGGCCTCTGACTGGTCGTGGGTGACATAGATCGTTGTGATGCCGACGGATTTCTGGATGTTCTTGATCCAGAATTTCATCTCCTCCCGCATCTTCTTGTCCAGCGCTGATAGCGGCTCATCCAAAAGCAATATCTCAGGCTCGATCACCAGAACCCGCGCCAGCGCTACTCGCTGTTTCTGTCCACCAGACAACTCGCGCTCATAGCGATCTTCAAAGCCGGTCATCCCAACTTCGGCCAAAGCGGCATCAACCTTCTTTTTGATCTCGGGGCGGGAAAGTTTGCGTTCCACCAAACCGAAGGCAATATTGTCGAACACGGTCATGTGCGGAAAAATCGCGTAATTCTGAAAAACAATCCCAATGTCCCGGGCCTCTGGCGGCAGAGCGGTAACATCGCGACCATGGACATTGATGTGGCCCTTTGTGGGTTTGACGAAGCCAGCAAGCATCCGCAGAGTCGTAGATTTTCCACAGCCTGAAGGACCGAGCAGGGAGAAAAACTCACCTTGTTCAATTTCTAGATCAAGATCTGCGACGGCAACGAAATTGCCAAAGCTCTTGGCGATTGCTTTGAATTCTACGTAGGCCATCGGCGTTCCTTCTGGGGTGACCGGGGGCAATATGCCCCCGGTCAACAGGGATCAAAGTCCGAAAATCTGATTCAAACGGTCCGTAATCTCTTCCTTGTTGGCAACAAAGAAATCCCAGTCTGGGACCCAATATGCCGATACGGCGTCTGCAGTATTGGTCACACCTTCCGCGGCTAACGCAGATGGCATCGCTGCCTTACTGTTCGTCGGGCGCCACAAGAACTCTTCACCAAATGGCTCAAGGAAATCTGGCGACAGAGTTCTATTTAGCAAAGCAAGAGCCAGTTTCTTTTGCATCGGATCTGCATAGCGACTGATCGTCTTAGTTTGGGTCAAGATTGGCTTGCTGTCCCATTCCCATACATCGACTGGAGCGCCCTGGCGCTTGAGCGTAAGAGCCTCACCTTCGATATGCACCGCTATATCGACTTCTCCACGCTCCAAAAGCGAAAGCATATTGAACGTGAATTCGCTTATCTTCATCGGCATAGCGCCTTCAAGCGCCGTGAAGGCAGCTTCCATGTCGTACTGATCCTTGCCGAACTCTTTGGCCGTCGCCATGAAGAATGCGTGCATCAGACCATTTTCTGTCGCGTAGGTGCCCCGCTTATTAGCGAAGCGCGCGGCAAAGAAATCGCGGAAGTTGTTTACCGGAGCACCCCGGTCCGTGCGGTATGCATAGACGTAAGGCTGATAGGCCCAGGTCACCCCGGCGCCACTCGCAAAGGCGAAATCCCAGCAGTCCGCAGCGTTGGGGACATTGGCCTTGATCTCGTCCGTTGTAAGGAAGAAGTCACCAGCCGCATTCGTCTGCATCAGATTGGGCAAGTTCCAGTTGGCCACATCATAAACAGGATCGTTAGCTCCCTGGGTCACGAATTTTGGGAACCAAGGGAACGAGGTGTCCCAGTTGATTTTGCAATTGAAGTCCTCTTCGAACTGGTTGGTCAGTGCCTTGCGCACAAACTCTTCCCAGCCGCCGCCCCATTCTGCGACGTTTAGTGTTGCGCCGCCTGCGTCAAATACACCGCCGTCATATACAACGTCCTGGGCCCAAGCGTGATTGATGTAGAACATGTTTGGCACGGTTGCAGCAGCGCCAAGTGTCAATCCGCCCTTAAGAACGGAACGTCTGCTATGTGTTGCTTTCTTGGTCATTTGATATTGCTCCATAAGGTTGGTTTCGAAATTACCCGTCTTGCCGTTCCAACAGGCGACGGATGTTCACCAGTCGGTTCGTGAGAAGAACCGATGCGATGACAAGAGTGATTGCAAAGATGCCAGCCGCGGCAGCATCGGGCTCGAATTTATAGCGCAGAGAATTATACATCGCGATTGGCAGTGGTTCGGAATTAGGCGCTGAGAGGAACAGCGAGACCTCGAACTGACCAAAGCTGACAATGAAGGCAAAGATTGATCCTGCCTGAATGCCCTGCGCAATGTTGGGAAAGGTAATCTTGCGAAATGCGCGAAGCGGAGAGGCTCCGAGGCTGCGCGCGGCTTCTTCTAAGGAAACGTCGAATGTCGCCAAAGACGCGCCAACAGTGCCGATTACGTAGGGTGTTGAGTAGAGAATATGACCGACCCACAAACCCCAGATCGTGCGTGATATGCCCAAACCACTCGTAATGAAAAACGCGTAGAGGGCAAATCCAACCACCACACCCGGGAGGACCACTGGCGACAGAAAGAAAGCACGCAGCGCTGAGCGTCCTACAAAACGTGACCGGGCAAGGAATACAGCCGCCGCCGTTCCCAGGATCGTCGAAACAACCATCGTCATCAAAGCAAGCTTGAAGGAAAAGAAGAATGCCGAAAGGTATTTCTCAGATTGAAGGAACGAGATCACCCATCGCAAGGAAAGACCTTTGGGGGGAAAGGTCAAAAACTCGCCAGTTGTAAGCCCGGCCAAGACCACAACCAATATCGGAAACAACAGATAGCAAAAGCCAAGGATCGCGAGGATCAGCATTGGGATAGGGATAGCGCGTTCCATCAGGCAAGCCCCCCTGATTTCCGATTTCCCAGCCTCAAGTAAATTGCAACGGCTGCTGCGCTAATCAGAAACAGGATCACAGCGATCGTCGCGCCAAACTGAAAACGAGCGCTCTCTGCTACCTGCTGATAAATATGGATCGGCAGCACACCGACACGGAACCCGCCCATCAATGCAGGCACGATGTAGGATGAAATTGACAGTGCAAAAACCAGAAGCGACCCCGACAAAATACCCGGCATTGATGCCGGAAGAGTAACGCGCATGAACGCTCGCCTGCGCGATGCGCCAAGCGAGCGCGCGGCTTCTTCGAGACTGGAGGGAATGCCCTTGATTACGCCGACCAATGTAAGGACCATGAAGGGTATTGCGAATTGTACCAAACCAAAAACCACACCGCGGAAGTTGTACATCAGTGCAACCGGACCATCCGTTAGACCGAGCTCCTGCAAGATCTGGTTGATCAGCCCGTTGTCGCCCAAAATCACCATCATGCCATATAGACGGATAACCATATCCAGCTGCATTGACGCCAAAACTAAGATCAAAAGGAATGTATTGCGTGCGGGGTTCTCTGTTTTGGCTATAACAAAGGCCATAGGATACGCGACGATCAATGTGATCACCGAAACTATGCTGGCCAATAGGATCGAGCGCCCGGCGGCCATCAAATAGTTCGAGCGCGAGAAGAACCGAATATAGTTGTCAAAGGTAAGGTCGGAAACAAGCACAACTTGCCCGACTTTTGCCGGGTTAAAAGATGTTGCGAACAACAGCCCGACCGGGATGACGAAAAATAACACAAAAAATGCTACAAGCGGCACAACAAGCAGCCATTTGAATTGGTGCTGAGACAGGCTGCGTGGCTGGGACATTTTTCCATCAGCCATCGCTGCGCCCTCTCATCAAGGCGTCCAGCGCACTCCACTCTGAAAATCCCACAACAGATTTCGCGTCCGGGGCGGGGTAGACCATCTTATCGGTTTTTTTTCCACTCTGAGCGGCAATGTGGGCTGCAGCGATCGCGTTTGGAAGAGGATCGATCACCTTGATTGCATCGAGTGCTGCGCTGACCTCATCCGCAAAACCCAGCATCCCGGTGCACCCAAAGATAATAACTTCAGCGCCACCTGAGACCGCTTTCTCTGATCCTTTTATGGTGGCCGCGACAGCATTGGCTCGGTCAGTTTCAAGCGCCAACACAGGAACACCTATCCCGATCGTACCGGTCATCAGGTCCGCGAACCCGTACTTGCGGGCCAGATCGCCAAAGGCACGCTCCTGACGCTGTAAAACTGTGACCACAGCAAAGGGTGCCCCAGCAGCGCGCATTGCTTCTTCTCCGCACCCAATCACGGGGATGGATATGGCCTCGCGTGCAGCATCGAGGCCAGGATCGAGCATGCAATCAATCACGATGGCCTGTGCGCCGTCGGCTTCGGCCATAATCGCCGCGTCGATCACCCCCGGTGCAGCCAAAACCTCATCAACAGCAGACTCTATAGAGGCCGGGCCCTGACGGATTTGAGCGTTCGTCACTTTACAGCCATCGGGCGCAGGCAGAGCAGCGGCTCGAAAACCTTGGGCTACGATAGGTGTGATCAAATGAACCCAGCTCAACAACGAATCCCCCTGATCCGATCAGCAGTTATAGATATCAGTCTGAGGTTGAGCGGCCTGTGACACGACTACCCATTCGGGTAGTTAGTCGCTAATTATTCCGAGCTCACGCGCCTGACTAACCGCGCGCGCCCGATTGTTAACGCGCAAATCGCCAAATATCTGCTTGAGGTGGTACTTCACCGTATTGATCGATACGCCCATTATGCGCCCGATTTCCTTGTTTGAATGACCTTGCGCCAAAAGCTCCAAGTAGCGTCTACTTACAAGGACTTGCTCGCTTTCTAGATGGCCTAATGTCGACGGGTGGGCACCCGAAGACCAATAATGCAATATCTCCGAAAGCTGGCGCCTTTGTGCCCCGCCAATCGGCACGCTCAAATGATCCCCATCTAAAACCGCTTGCACTGCTGGCTGTAGCGCGAGCCCCTCATCCAATATAAAGCGGCGAAAGGGCTGATTACCTAGCAAGCGGATCGCAGATACCAGTGCATTCGTCGCATCGCGGCGGGCATTCAACTGCCAGAAGGCTTGCGTGCGGATCACGCGCAGCTTTGCCAGTGACAGCAACTGACCGCCGCGAATTGCGGTCTCCTCCGCCAACTCGATGAAATCAAGCGCGCGTTTAGGACGACGTGCCCGTACCAACCAACGAGCTATTGCGACATTGGTTGTGCCGTGGCGCAAGCCCCAGTCTCTTTCTGGCTGATCCGCATCGAGTTTG
This sequence comes from Boseongicola sp., assembly GCF_057460485.1. Lineage (NCBI taxonomy): Bacteria > Pseudomonadati > Pseudomonadota > Alphaproteobacteria > Rhodobacterales > Paracoccaceae > Boseongicola > Boseongicola sp. Next base: position 1,055 of record NZ_JBVCWP010000139.1, on the reverse strand, counting down.
CTGGGGTCCAGCCCGATAGTGATCATTTCCTTGTTGGCTGTACTGATCTCGTCGCTTAGCGTCAGGACCCGAATGCGCTCGACAGCCATCAAGCGCGCCAAGCGCGGCATCTGCCGTGCGCGCGCCGCTGCGTCAGCATGAGCGAGTTCGCTCAATGCACCGGGCAGACCGGCCCGCGCGAATGCAAGACGTGCGCGCACACGGTAGGTCGCTGCCAAAACATCTAACCAGGCGTCGGCATGTTCAATGCTTGCCAGAGCATCATCCAATAGCGATTGCGCAGTCCCTAAATCGTTCATCTCGTAAAACACTTCTGACTTCAGCGCCTGACATATCGCTCGAAGCCCCTGTGGATCGCCCGCCAACTGATCCAGACTGGTTTCCATCTCATCATATTGTGCGATCGCACCAGTCAAATCACCCCTCATCATCCGTATTTGGCCAAGGTGCGTATGCATGTGCAACGATCCGAATTGAGCCTCGCCCAGCCTGTAAAGTCTAATTGCGTTTTCAGCATGATCCTGTGCGCGATCGAATTCTCCTCGATGGAGAGCAGCGGTCGACAGATGATTAAACGCCAAAGCCTGCCCGACGCGATCCTCCGCTGGCAGCATTGAAAGCAATTGTGACAAACGCGTTGAATCTGACTTGGTCAGTGCACGATCCTCGTAGACCCTGATGTGCGCGTCGACGAGCAAGATTTCACATTTTAGCGACCCATCATTTAGGATGTCTTCCGCCAGCTTTTTTTCCAGAGAACCGAGGCGCTCGCGCGCACCGATTGGGTCACCCATCTTCGCGAGCAAAAATGCGGCTGCAAGCGTTGCCCTCGGGGTTTTCCCAACGCGGGATGGAACTTTCGTGTCCATCGCCATGCCAGCTTCCATGGGCACTTTCATGTGAGTGCGCCAATCGCTCTCTGTTTCCAGACGCGGGTCTGCGGTGGGCACATGGTCAACCTTATGCGTTCCTCCGATAGTCATTTACCGACGATACAATCGTTCAGATGGATTACAATGATCGCAAAGGTGCTGTCAGACGAATGCGAACTAGTC
>NZ_JBVCWP010000138.1:0-10357 GCF_057460485.1 Boseongicola sp. | reverse complement strand
CCGCCCTTCCTGCAGGCCATGCGAATAGAACAGCGCCAGAAAGGATGTATATTCTGGGCTCGAATGCGTGAACAGCATCTGCGGTTTTTTAGACTGGGTCGCCAGTCGGCTGTGGTTTCTAGATTGAAGTGCGCCGCCCCCTCAGATCGGAGGAGCGGCGCGCTCGGTGATCAACTGGCGCGCGGTGACCCTTTCGCGGTGGATCATATAAAGGGTGCTGTCAGACCAATGCGAACCAGTCTCTGCAAGGACAACGAAGCTGCCCTTTATGCCGCACCGAGTTGACGCCACTCGGAGAGAGCGGCGGCCCGCCACAGGTAGTGCGTTTCACCGTTGATCTCCACAAAAACTTCGTCCAGATGCCATTGCCAATTCGAATGAGCGCGCATCCGATTGATCCGGTTCTTACGGATTTCTGCGGCGAACATTGGGCCAAATCCATTCCACCAGAAACGTACCGTTTCATGGCTCACGTCGATGCCGCGCTCATGGAGAAAATCTTCGACATTTCGAAGCGAAAGCGGAAATCGGGCATACATCATCACCGCCAGGCGAATGATTTCAGGAGAGGTCTTGAAGTAGCCAAAAGGGGAGCGTTTTGTCATCCCGGAACGCTACGAAACCGCCCTGCCCCGTTCAAGTCAGCTTCTTCTGACAATGCCCTTACGAGACTTCAAGTCCCATCAAAAAGACGAAATCTGCCGATTGTTGAGTTACTGTGACAACGCCCCGTCGAGTGGGATCTTACCAGTCAAAGGGCGCGACGGCCCGCCTGCGCCCCAATGTGAAAGCGTCGGCCACATGAAACATCGGGGTCAGATCAACGTCAGATGCGCCTGTGGCCACCAGTTCGCTAAACTGGGCATAAAGCGCACGGTACTCGTGGTCCGACCCCGCACTGATTTCAGTGCCGTCAACAACCAGCCGGGCCCCACCATCGCGGAGGATTGCAGTCCCGTCCGAGGTTTCGATTTTCACATCCCAGGTCTGCGGTCCGGTCTGTCGCCAGTCGAAGACCGCTGAAACGTTCGCACCTCCGGGATCATTGAACGTCAGATCGGCGGCAATTGGCGTGTCGCGGTTTTCCGGGAAATACAACTCAGCAGCCGACAGATGCAAAGCTCGGGGATAGATCGCGCTGAGGACCGACAGGGCGTTGATGCCCGGATCGAACACACCCAGACCGCCGGCCTGCCAGATCCACTCCTGACCGGGGTGCCAACGACGTACGTCTTCCTTCCAGATTACTTCGACCCCTGTGATGTCCTTGCCTTGCAGCCAGTCTCGCGCCGCCGTAACGCTCGCCGCGTGCCTTGAATGCCAGGTCGCAAACAGCGTCACACCCCGCGCCTCAGCCAAGGAGATCAGGTCATGCACTTCGCTGAGCGTCGCACCAGGCGGTTTTTCCAGCATCACATGTCGGCCCGCCAACAAGGCCCGGCGCGCGTCGGCATATCGCACCTGCGGCGGTGTACACAGAGAGATACAAGTGATTTCAGGATGCGCATTCAGCAGCGTATCCAGATCGCCGTAGCCATCGACCCCGCCCACCTGCGCATTGCGGCTTGCGGTTGCTTTCAACGTGAATGCGGGGGTGCCTGAGATCGCGGGAATATGCTGATCGCGGGCGATTTTCCCTACACCGACGATAGCGATTTCAAGTGTGTGTTTGGCCATCTAATGCGAATCCCTTGGCACTGCGTTGCCACGGCAACCAACGAGAAAATCGAAGTCGGCGCCGGTGTCCGCCCCCTGTACGTGGTCATGAAACAGACGGGCATAACCGCTGGCGGGCGGCGCGACAGGGTTTTCCCATTCCGCCAAACGTCGTGCGATCTCGACCTCAGAAACGTCCAGATGTATGCGGCGGCCCGGCATATCCAACTCGATCATGTCGCCATTCCGTACGATGGCCAAAGGCCCACCGGCGGCAGCTTCGGGGCTGGTATGGAGGATCACCGTGCCATAGGCGGTGCCCGACATCCGCGCGTCAGAAATGCGCACCATATCAGTGATGCCTTTCTTGAGCACCTTTGGCGGCAGACCCATATTGCCCACCTCGGACATACCCGGATAGCCGCGCGGCCCGCACATTTTCAGCACCATGACGCAGGTTTCGTCAATATCCAGATCGTCGTCATCAATCCGGGCTTTGTAGTCGTCGATATTCTCGAACACGACCGCCCGACCGCGATGGGTCAGCAGATGCGGGCTGGCGGCAGAGGGTTTGAGCACGGCACCATTGGGCGCCAGATTGCCGCGCAAGACAGCAATGCCGCCCTGCTCTGCAAGGGGCGCATCAGCGGGCAGGATCACGTCTTCGTTAAAATTGGTCGCGTCTTTGACCTGATGCCACGCGGTTTCGCCAGATACTGTCAGTGTATCGCGATGCAACAAACCAGCTTCACCTAGGCGTTTGATTACCACTGGCAGACCACCGGCATAAAAAAACTCTTCCATCAGGTATTTGCCCGACGGCATCAGATTCACGATGGTCGGCACGTCGCGTCCCAGCCGATCCCAGTCGTCAAGCGTCAGATCGATACCAACACGGCCTGCAATAGCCATCAGGTGGATTACTGCGTTGGTCGAGCCACCAATCGCACCATTGGTGCGGATCGCGTTTTCAAAGGCGTCGCGGGTCAAAACGTCGGAAGGTTTCAAATCGTCCTTGACCATCTCTACGATGCGCCGTCCTGACACATGCCCCATGACCCGGCGGCGACTGTCGACGGCGGGGATGGCGGCGTTGCCAGACAGAGTCATACCCAGTGCCTCGACCATGCTAGCCATCGAGCTTGCCGTACCCATGGTGTTGCAGGATCCGGGGCTGCGGCTCATCGATTGTTCAGCCTCAAGAAAGTCCTCGCGGGACATCTTGCCCGCTTTGATATCTTCGGACATCTGCCAAAGCGCGGTGCCCGACCCGACGCGTTCGCCTCGAAACCAGCCGTTCAGCATCGGACCGCCGGAGACCATGATCGCGGGGAGGTCGACCGAGGCCGCCCCCATCAAAAGCGCGGGCGTGGTCTTGTCGCAGCCGACCAGCAACGCGACGCCATCCAACGGATTGGCACGAATGGCTTCTTCGACATCCATCGCTGCAAGGTTGCGATACATCATAGCAGTGGGACGCAATGCGCTTTCACCAGTGGAAAACACGGGGAATTCCAACGGCAGTCCGCCAGCTTCGTAGATGCCGTGTTTCACCCGCTCGGCCAGGTCGCGCAGATGCGCGTTGCACGGAGTGAGTTGCGACCATGTGTTGCAGATGCCGATCACCGGGCGCCCGTCAAACAGATCAGCGGGCAGTCCCTGATTTTTCATCCAGCTGCGGTGGTAGATGTGGTCACGGCTGTCTCCGCCGAACCATTCCTGGGAGCGTAGTTTGCGCGGCCAGATTGCGGGTTTGAATGTCATGACATCAGCTCTGTTTCTGTTTGTTGTAAACGTCGAAGATCACAGCGGCGAGCAGCACGAGCCCCTTGATGACCTGCTGGTAATCAATGCCGATACCCATGATCGACATGCCATTGTTCATGACACCCATGATGAAGGCACCTACAACTGCGCCAACAATTTTACCAACCCCACCGGACATCGACGCGCCACCAATAAAGACCGCAGCGATCACGTCGAGTTCGACTGCAAATCCGGCCTTGGGTGTGGCTGTATTCAACCGTGCCGCAAAGATCAGCCCGGCAAGTGCGGCCAACACGCCCATGTTCACAAAAGTTAGGAAGGTCAGGCGTTCGGTCGGAATGCCCGACAGTTTCGCGGCTTTTTCGTTTCCGCCAAGCGCATAGACCCGCCGCCCGATTGTCGTCTGTTCGGTGATAAACGCGTAGACGATTGTCAACAGACCCATCGTGATCAGCACATTCGGCAGTCCGCGGAACGTCGATAGCTTGTATATCACAAAGAGTAGTGCACCGGCGACGATCACATTGCGCGCAAGGAAAAAGCCGAACGGTTCATCCTCAATCCCATAAGCTTTATTGCGAGCCCGCTTACGCATCCCCAGCCACACGATTGCCATTGCGGCGATGATGCCGACCGCCAGTGCTGTCGCGTTCGGACGCCCGACACCAAACAGATCTGGGATGAACCCGGTTGACAGCAACTGGAAGGATTTTGGGAAGGGGCCGACGGATTGCCCCTCGAGAAGCCAAAGTGACAAACCGCGAAACACCAGCATTCCCGCAAGAGTGACAATGAAACTGGGGATTTTCCAGTATGCGACCCAGTATCCTTGTGCCGCCCCGATCATCCCGCCAACCACGAGGCAGACCGGAATTGTGATCGCAACTGGCACGTCCCAATTCACGATCATCACCGCCGCAAAGGCACCGACGAACCCCATAACCGAGCCCACCGACAGGTCGATATTGCCGCCGACGATCACGATCAGCATCCCGAGGGCCATGATGATGATATAACTGTTCTGCAGAAACAAATTGGTGATGTTCACCGGCTTCAGCAACACGCCGTTGGTCACGATCTGAAAAAACAGCATGATCGCGATTAGGGCAAACAGCAGCCCGTATTCACGCAAATGGCCTAGAAGATATTTGGACATACCAGCCTGAGCGGGCTGATCCGGCGAGGTGGTATCGGTCATTGCGCCGCCCTCCTAATGTGTGACGATGAGCGACATGATGCGCTCCTGGCTTGCATCGGAGGCATCAAGTTCGCCGACAAAGCTGCCTTCATTCATGACGTAAATGCGATCGCTCATGCCCAGAAGTTCGGGCATTTCGGAACTGATCATGACAACGCCTTTGCCCTGCGCCGACAATTCGTTGATGATACCGTAGATTTCAAACTTGGCGCCCACGTCGATGCCGCGGGTCGGTTCATCAAGGATCAGAACCTCCGGCCCGGCAAAGAGCCATTTCGACAAAACAACCTTTTGCTGGTTCCCCCCCGACAGGTTCATCACCTTCTGGAACACGCTCGGGGTGCGGATATTCATCGCCTCGCGGTAGCGTTCTGCGACATTGGTTTCCTCGGCCTCGTTGATGACTCCCGAGGTCGAAACATCGCGAAGATTTGCCAACGTAATATTCCGCTGGATCGTCTCCTCTAGTATTAGCCCCAGTTCCTTTCGGTCCTCGGTCACATACGCCAAACCGCTCCGGATTGCCGCGGCTACTGTTGATGTGTCGATGTCCTTGCCTGCTAATTTGACCTGACCTGAAATATTCTGGCCGTAACTGCGCCCGAAAATGCTCATTGCCAGTTCGGTGCGCCCGGCGCCCATGAGCCCGGCAATGCCGACAACTTCGCCCGCGCGGACATGGAAGTTGATGTCCTTGATCACCTGTCTGGTCGCGTGTTCCTGATGAAAAACATTCCAGTCTGAGACTTCTAACAGCATGTCGCCGGCGCGACGGGTCCGTCCGGGATAGCGTTGCGACATATCGCGACCGACCATATCGCGCACGATCCGATCCTCGGTGATTTGTTCAGTCCGCGCATCCAGTGTCGAAACTGTCGCGCCATCGCGGATGACGGTGATCGTATCAGCAACCCTGCGAATTTCATTCAATTTGTGGCTGATGATGATTGACGTGACACCCTGTTTCTTCAACTCCAGCAACAAATCCAGCAGCGCCTGACTGTCGGCCTCGGACAATGCTGCTGTCGGCTCGTCCAGTATCAACAGGCGCACGTCCTTGGACAGCGCCTTGGCTATCTCGACCAGTTGCTGCTTGCCGACGCCAAGCCGGTCAACGGCAGTGGCAGGTCGTTCCTTCAGCCCGACTTTCTTCAACAACGCCTCGGTACGCTGATAGGTGTCAGGCCAGTTCATGATGCCGCCACGGGCACATTCATTTCCAATGAAAAGATTCTCGGCAATAGACAAAAGCGGCACCAGCGCGAGTTCCTGGTGGATAATAATGATCCCGAGATGTTCACTGTCTGCAATACCAGTAAAGCTGGCCAACTTCCCGTCATAGTTAATCTCACCGTCATAGGTGCCTTGCGGGTAAACGCCCGAAAGAACCTTCATCAGGGTGGATTTTCCGGCACCATTTTCACCGACAAGCGCGTGGATCTCTCCTTCGGTGACTTTGAGGTTTACATTATCCAGCGCTTTGACACCGGGAAAGTTCTTGGTGATAGAACGCATTTCCAGCAGTGTTTGCATCGACCCATCCCCCCATCTTTTAGCCCGCCCCGACTGCTTTCCGCGCAGCCGGAACAGGCAATTATCAGACCGTTGTTTAGAGATCGTCTGCGGAATGATAACCTGAGTCCATGACGATCTTCTGGTAGTTTGATCCGTCAACCGACACAGGCTCCAACAGGTAGGAAGGAACTACTTTGACACCATTGTCATAGGTTGACGTGTCGTTGATCTCAGGCTCGCCGCCTTGCAACAATGCATCAACCATACCAACAGTCACACGGGCCAGTTCACGGGTGTCCTTGAACACGGTCGAATACTGTTCGCCGGCTATGATCGACTTGATCGATTGCAGTTCGGCGTCCTGACCGGACACGATCGGCATCGCCAGGTCGCCAGAGCCATACCCAACACCCTTAAGCGAGCTCAGGATGCCAATGGACAAACCGTCATAAGGGCTTAGCACACCATGCACGACGGCATCGGTGTAATGTGCAGACAGCAAGTTATCCATGCGCGCCTGTGCAACAGCACCGTCCCACCGCAGTGTGCCGACAGTGTCCATGCCCATCTGGCTAGACACCACATTAAGAGTGCCATCATCGATCAGTGGCTGCAGCACCGACATCGCACCATCATAGAAGAAGTACGCATTGTTATCGTCGGGCGAACCGCCGAACAGTTCAACATTCCAAGGCGAAACGCCTGGAAACCTTTCTTCAAGACCGGCAACGACAGAACTGGCCTGCTGCACGCCGACCTTGAAGTTGTCGAAGGTGGCATAGTAGTCGACATTTCCGCTGTCGCGGATGAGGCGATCATAGGCGATGACCTTGATGTCCAAAGCTGCGGCATTCTCCAGCGCATTGGACAGCGTTGTCCCATCGATGGCCGCAATGACCAGAACATCAACTTCCTTAGTGATCATGTTCTCGATCTGGGCAAGTTGGTTGGGAATGTCGTCCTCTGCATATTGCAGATCGACAGCATAGCCCGCGGCTTCGAACTGCTCGACCATCGAATTGCCGTCAGAAATCCAACGAGCAGATGATTTGGTCGGCATCGCAATGCCAATTGTGCCTTTGTCCTGAGCATAAGCCGGCACAGCCATCAGGCCAGCACCAAGTGCAAGGGCCGCAAGCCCCGAAAATAGTTTGTTCATGTCTTCCTCCCAAAAACTGACGAATCCGGGATCAGACTAGTCAGGTCCCATTCAGGGACATCGTTGCCGGCCAGTTTGTGGCCGCCTAGCACAACGGTATCACCGTTCCAACATAACAATCAAATTACATAATTTGACTTCTTCATGCCTGTTTCGGTATGTTATTTCAGATGCAGGATCTCATCAAACGGCTGCAATGGCGCCACCTCAGGCTCATCCACGAAATTAGTGAATATGGCCAACTATCCGTCGCCGCGGATCGACTTTCCATAACGCAACCCGCCGCATCCAGGATGCTGGCCGAGATTGAAGCTATGGTTGGCCAGCGACTGTTCGAGCGTCATCCCAAAGGTATGGTGCCAACCTCGATCGCCGAGGTTCTGATCCGGCACGCCACAAGCTTACTGCGCGGGCTGGCGGCAACCGCAAGCGAAGTCGGAGCGTTCAGTTCAGGTAAGACCGGGACCGTTCGAGTCGGCTCTGTTACGGGTGCGGCAGTGGCTTATGTCGTTCCGGCAATTCAATCCCTGAAACAGGATGCAAAAGGCGCTGAAGTCTACGTGGATGTTGGCCCCAGCGACGCGCTGATGGAAAGGCTTATGAGTGGCGACTATGATTTCATACTTTCCCGTATCCCCCCCTATCTGGATGCGCGACAGTTTGAAATCTTCCAAGGTAGAGTTGAGACCGTAGAGTTCCTAGTCAGGCCCGGTCATCCCTTGTTGAAAATTGATCAGCCATCTTTGCAGGATTTGGACGGATACACTTGGGTCATCCAGCCAGCGGGAACACCGATGCGCCAAGCGGTTGAAGAAGCCTTCATCGCCCAGGCAATTGCGCTCCCGGAAGAGATCGTCAATACAACGTCCCTGCTCGTAATGATCGCCTATCTCCAGACGTCGGATTCGATCTCGCCCGTCTCAAGTGAAGTTGCGGATTTGATCCGCAAATCTGGGGCCGGCGGCATGAAAACGATCGCTGTTCGCCAATCCATAATTATCTCCCCCTATCACCTCATCCAGCGAAAATCGGGTAACACCAGCCCCCTGGCTCACCGTCTCCGCGATCTGGTCATCACCGCCTTGTCAGCAGGCTTGGCATAAATTCGGACCGTGAGAGTTAGTAACAGCCGGTGACTGGGTGCTGTCGGCGTTGTCACATTAACTTTTCCAAGTCAAAATATTGAAGTTTCTCAAAATGCGTGTTGCTGGATTTCAACCCACATTCCCCAAGTAATTCGCTAATTTTGCTGTCTCGAACGCCACAATTTCTATATATTTCATTGCATTACAGAAGATGAAGGACGGGTTTTTTGGGTCACCCAGAGGGTGCGGGTTCCGAGCGGGGTGATCGGGGGAATTTTGACCGCCGGGTGCGCTTAGAATTTCGCGGCACACAGCTCAGTTCGGATGGCGGCCTCTTGGTGGTGGGTGACCTGGATGACGCGCTCGGGCTGTCTGATCTTGCGTCGTGCGTGCTGTCTGACAACCGCGGGGGAAAGAACACGACACACCGGCTCGATGGCCAGTTCCGGGAATCGGTCTATGGCAGGCGAGCGGGCTACGAGGACGTCAACGACGCCGACCGGCTGGCCCTTGATCCGGTCATGCGCCAGATCGTGGGTGGCCCTGCTGTCGACACTCAAGCTGCGTCAGCCACGCAGATGGGTCGCTTCGAGACCGAGACGCTGGCCCTACCGGAGAACCGGGCGGCGCTGGCCGATCTGAACGGTCAGTGGATTGACCGGTTTCATGACCGCAATGAGCTGAAATTTATCACGCTGGACATGGACAGTTCGGTCAGCCCGACCCAAGGCGAGCAAGAGGGCACCGCTTGAAACGGGCATTTCGACTGCACCTGGTACCATCCGCTCTTTGTGTTCAACCAGTTCGGAATGCTGGAACGCTGCGCCCTGCGGCACGGCAACGTCCACAGCGCCGACGGCTGGCAGGATGTGCTCGACCCGGTAATCGCCCGCTACGCTGGCCGCAAGCTTGGTGGCCGCTTCTTGCAGCGCCGATGCCGCCTATGCCAGCCCCGCGATCTACGCAGAGCTTGAAGAGGCGGGCTACTTCTACGTCATCCGGCTGCCCGCCAATGCCGTCCTGCGCGAGAAGATCGTGCACCGGCTTACCCGGCCGGTCGGACGTCCTTCGCTGACCAAGGTCAAACGGTTCTTCGAAGACTTCCATTACCAGGCACAAAGCTGGGACGAGGAGCGCCGCGTCATCGCCAAGATCGAATGGCATCTGGGCGAGTTGTTCCCAAAGGTTGGCTTCATCGTCACCAACCTGCCGATGGAGCCGGAGTGCGTTACCCGCTTCTACAACCAACGTGGCACCGCTGAGCAGCACATCAAGGAAGCCAAAGCACGCCTTCTGCTGGATGAGGCTGTCGTGCAAGAGGTTCCATGACAACGAGGTGAGGCTACAGCCTCACGCACTGGCCTACAACCTGGCAACCATCCTGCGTTGCATCGAGCTGCCCGAAGCCATGGCCGACTGGTCGTTGACCAGCTTGCAGCTCAAGCTGATCAAGATCGGTGCCCGTGTGGTGCGTCACGCCCGCGCCATCACCTTCCAATTCGCCGAGGTCGCGGTGTGACCGGCCCAATGGTCAGGGCCATCCTTGCCGCCATTCACCGATTGCGGGTGCCGCCGTCATGTGCGTGACCTCGAAATTGGCGAAAACCGAACGAACGCGGCAAGACAGGTCCGTTCGCCGCGCTGCAAAACGTGGCCGAATGACCAAGGTGACGCGCATTCGCGGTCTGATCCGCCCACATTCGAGCGCTCTGACGATTGCAGTCGAGGCTGGGAGCCCAAAACACTTGATCTGGCGGCAAGATCAGACAAAATTGACGCCGAGCGGCAGGCCACTTGGGGAATGTCGGAATAACCAATTCTGGGGGAGAAAAGCCATGCCTATGTATCTGTTTCAACTATCCTATACTGCCGAAGCCGCAAAAGCGATGATCACCAGCCCAAGCGACCGCAAGGCCGCAGCGGCCAGTCTCGTCAATGCGCTCGGCGGTAAGCTGCATGAAATGTATTTCAGTTTTG
>NZ_JBVCWP010000137.1:0-10366 GCF_057460485.1 Boseongicola sp. | reverse complement strand
GTTGGCGGTGTTGCTTTGGCTGAATTGCATCGTGATGCGCGCGAGGTTGTAACCTACAGCGAAATGGACCCAGGCGCGGCGCTTGTGAATTCCAACGTCGGAGGAATTGAGATGCTTGTCATCGCGGGGTCTGCCGTTGAAGGCGGCGAGACGCTTGGGAAAGGCGCGTGGCTTCGATTGCCCGAGGGACAGTCTTTGAATATTGTAGCGGGCAACGACGGTGCAAAAGTGTGGATCAAAACTGGCCACCTTCGGCACGCTAAGGCCCCGACAATCTGATGGTCGCGCAAAAGCAGTTGGTACTTGTTGCCGGAGCGGGGGCTGGATTGGGTCAATCGCTTCTTTCGCGCTTTGAGGCGGGCGGGTTCCAGCCCGTGGGTCTGGGGCGCACACGTCCCGATGACACGATCGGCGACTTCCACACGCTTGATCTGACAGACGCGGTGTTAGTACCTTCAAAGATTGCCGAAATCATCGAGGCTTATGGCCCGCCAAGGGTCGTCATCCACAATACCTCTGAACTGGTGATCGCGCCTTTTTCTGCCACGTCCTTGGGCGATTACCAGCGCACCTGGGCTTCAATGGTTCAGACCGCGGTGCTTTTGGCCCAAGCGACCATGAAACCTATGGTCCAAAACGACGGCGGTACGTTTATCGTCTCGGGGGCAACAGCCTCTTTGCGCGGAGGGGCCAAATTCTCGGCCTTCGCCAGCGCCAAGTTTGCATTGCGAGGGCTGACCCAATCGCTTGCGCGTGAATTCCACCCTGCCGGCGTCCATGTTTGCCACGCCATTCTTGACGGTATTATCGACACGGATCGCTCCCGTGATCTTCATAGCCTTGATCCCGGCAGGATGATGAAACCCGAGGATATCGCGGAAGTGTATTGGCAGCTATCGCATCAGCCGCAGTCAATCTGGACGCATGAGCTTGATCTGCGTCCAGCCTCTGAAAGCTTCTGAATGCGGACTTTGATTATCGGGGGAGGCCTGTCCGGCCTCGCGCTTGCGTCCGCCTTAGAGGCGGACGGTCATGACTATATCCTTGTCGAGGCGCGCGATCGTTTTGGCGGCCGTATCATGACCGAGCGTTATGGCTCCGGGTACTACGACATGGGCCCGGCGTGGTTTTGGCCCGGACAACCGCGTATTGCGGCCCTGATTGCTAAATTGGAATTAGAGAAGTTCGACCAATACTCTAAAGGTATTCAGATGGTTGAAGATGAACGGGGCCACGTTCATCGCGGGCGTGGCTTCGCTTCGATGGAAGGGTCCTGGCGTCTGAAGGGTGGGTTGGACCAGCTAACGCATTGCTTGGCTGAACGATTGCCTGCGATGCGCAAACGCCTGAATGCACAGGTCGCCCAGCTTGCCAAAACAGACGACGCCATCACAGCAAAACTCATCGATAGCGATACTGTGAGCGCAGATCGTGTCGTCCTAGCACTGCCGCCGCGCGTCGCCGCGCGGATTGATTTTGTCCCGTCCTTACCCAGCGATGCGATGCACGCAATGCAAGGTATCGCAACCTGGATGGCCGGTCATGCCAAGGCACTTGCTGTTTACGACCGGCCGATCTGGCGCGAGGCCGGACTGTCGGGTGACGCCGTAAGCCATATCGGGCCGATGGTAGAAGTTCACGATGCGTCCCCTGCCGAGGGCGGACCTTTTGCGCTTTTTGGGTTTGTTGGCGTGCCACCCGAAGGGCGCGCCGATGCGCAAGTTCTGCGCCAGAACATTCTTGCACAGTTGGGCCATCTTTTCGGACCAGAGGCGTCCGAGCCCCAAAAGCTCTACCTTAAAGACTGGGCGTTTGATCCACACACTGCGACCGATGCCGATGCGAGGCCGCTTTATGCTCATCCGACATATGGGATGCCCCGCGCCATGACAGGTTTGTGGGACGGCAAGCTTCACTTCGCCGGAACTGAAGTTGCTCCGCAGTTTGGTGGTTACATCGAAGGTGCTTTGGAAGCTGCAGAGAACGCATTAAAAATATAAAATATCTAGGAACCGATCTGCGACCATGCCAACCGATACCAAAACCGCATTGCTGATGACCGCCGAACGGGCTGCGCGAACGCGTGGGTTCGACGGGTTTAGCTATGCGGATCTCGCCGAAAGTGTGGGCATTCGCAAAGCAAGCGTCCACCACCATTTCCCGACGAAGGCCGCATTGTCGGTCGCTCTTATGCATCGCTACCACGCCGATAAGGAAGCCGCTTGCGCCAGAGTTGATGCGGCTGAACCAACGGGTGGTGCGCGCCTTCTGGCACTTATCAACCTCTATCACGAGGCTTTAGATGGTGGCAAAAGCCTTTGCCTTTGTGTGTCGTTTTCCACGAGCCGCGAAAGCCTTCCTTCCGAAGTCACCACGCAAATAGGTCGCTTTCGGATGATGATGATCGGTTGGTTGGAAGCCACGTTTGCAGTGGGCAGATGTGACGGCACAATTGCCGGCGTTGAAGACCCCGCAGCAGAAGCCGCGGCGACCTTGCCGCTTCTGGAAGGCGCGCAACTTGCTGCGCGCGCGGCGGAAAACCCGGCCATATTTGAATGCGGACTAAAGCTTCTTCGCCAGCGTTTAACCTAGGCGGTCCCGGCATATCTCGCGGCGTGCGCAAACTTGTCGATCTGATCTCCGGTGATGATGAACGGCGGGGCGATCAGAATGTGGTCCCCGAATTGCCCGTCAATTGTGCCGTTCATCGAGTAGCAGATCAGCTCATTGGCGAAGGCCGCCTTTTTGAGCCGTGCCGCAACCTGTTTGGCGGGGTCAAGCGGGGCCTTGGTCTCGCGCTCCGCCACCAGTTCGATCCCCCCTCAACATTCCGCGTCCACGAATATCGCCCACATGAGCGTGCTGGCCAAACGCGCCTAGTGCGAAACTGTCATATCGGCGGGCAAGCTATTTTCCAGAACGCGGGTCGCGTTCGGAAGGTCGTTGTGCAGGGCCTTTGCGCGGGCTTCCGATTTGGGAAAGCCGAAGTTAAGCCAACGCTGAATCAACCGGTTTTCAAGCTCTTGTTCGCCAACGGCCAGCATCACAGAAAACGCCCAGTGTTCGCGCAAGTCGCACCACCCCGGTTCGTTCAGCAGGAGGTAATTTCCCTCGACGACGACGGTGGTCATATCTGCCGTTACAATAGAGCTTGATCCGATCGACGCGTCCCGCGCGCGATCAAACGCTGGCGCGATGACTTCGTCCTCGACGCCCAGACGGGTCAACAAGGACGCAAACCCACCCAGATCAAAAGTGTCCGGCGCGCCCTTCCGGTCACGCAATCCGCGCGCATCAAGCACTGAATTGTCCAGATGAAAGCCATCCATCGCGACAAGCCCCGTCGCCATCCCGCGCGCGTTCAGCACCTTTTGAAGCGCAATGGCGACGGTCGTTTTCCCCGAAGCAGGCGGCCCGGCGATTGCGATCAGGTTTCGTAATTTCGGATCGGGCAAAGCCTCGACGCGGTCCGCAATTCGGGTGGCAATATCTGATGGCGAAGTCATTGAGTTGCTATGCGGCCAGCGTTTGATCCGGTTCTTTCGCACCGGTCATATAGGCCACGGCATCCGACATCGAATGATCCTTCGGGTCGATGACACAAAGACGCTTGCCCAACCGGTGAACGTGAATGCGGTCTGCAACCTCGAACACATGCGGCATGTTGTGGCTGATCAGGATGATCGGGATGCCACGCGATTTCACATCCTGAATAAGCTCAAGAACCCGGCGGCTTTCCTTGACGCCGAGTGCCGCTGTGGGTTCGTCCAGAATAATGACTTTGGACCCGAACGCCGCGGCGCGTGCCACTGCCACGCCCTGACGCTGGCCGCCGGAAAGAGTCTCTACCGCTTGATTGATGTTTTGAATGGTCATCAGCCCCAGTTCGGAAAGCTTATCGCGGGCGAATTTCTCCATCGCAGGCCGGTCAAGCTGGCGCATGACCTTGCCCATGAATCCGGATTTCCGGATTTCGCGGCCCATGAAGATGTTGTCCGCAATTGACAGGGCAGGGGACATCGCAAGCGTCTGATAGACCGTCTCGATCCCGTGTTCACGTGCCTGAATGGGCGTTGTGAACTGGATCTTTTTGCCTTCAAGCCAGACATCCCCGGCGTCGGCGATAACCGCCCCCGATACCGCTTTGATCAAGGTTGATTTGCCAGCCCCGTTGTCACCGATCACGGCGAGGATTTCGCCCGGATACAGATCGAAGTCACAATGGTCGAGAGCTGTGACCTTGCCATAGCGCTTAACCAGATTTCGTCCTTTGAGAATAGGTTCCATTATGCCGATACCTTTCTGATCCACTGGTCAACCGCGACAGCGGCGATGATGAGAAGCCCGATAAGAAGGAACGTCCACTGTGCGTCCGCGCCCAGCAGGCGCAAGCCAAGCGTGAAGACGCCCACGATCAGCGCTCCGAAAAGCGATCCCAGGATCGATCCGCGCCCCCCAAACAGCGAGATGCCTCCGATCACCACGGCAGTGATACTTTCGATATTGGCCAACTGACCTGAGGTGGGTGAGATTGATCCGATGCGTCCGACCATGGCCCATCCGGCGAAGGCACAGATAAGACCTGATAGGACGTAGACTGAAATAAGCGTGCGCTTGACGTTTACGCCAGATAATTCTGCGGCTTCCGGGTCATCCCCGACAGCATAGACGTGTCGCCCCCAGGCCGTGTGTTTAAGCGAATAGGATAGGGTGAATATCAGTACCAACATGAAGATCACGCCGACCGTTAAGGTCGCACCGCCGATCTCAAACTTAGTTCCGAAAACCTGCAAAAGGGGCGCGTTCGCCTCGATGTCCTGGCTGCGGATCGTCTGGTTCGCTGAATACAGGAAATTCGAGGCCAGAACGATCTGCCACATTCCAAGCGTCACGATGAAGGGCGGCAATTTCATATGCGCGATCAGCCAACCGTTGATTGCTCCGCACAGCGCGCCAACGGTCAGCCCGGCGGCAATAGACACTTCGACCGGCAAGCCGTAGCGGAATGTGAACTGGCCCATGACGACGGACGACAGCACCATAATAGCTCCGACGCTTAGGTCGATGCCTGCGGTCAGGATAACAAGGCTTTGCGCTGCAGCCACGATGCCAACGATCTGAACCTGCTGCAAAATCAATGTCATCGCAAAGGGCGAGAAGAAGCGTTCACCCACCAGAAGGCCAAACACCGCGATCGACGCGACCAGAACGATAAGCGGTACAGCGGCCGGGTTGCTGTGCAGAAGGTGCTGAAGCTGTCCAATCAGCCCTTTTCGCGTGTCCTCAAACTCGACAACAGCTTCTTGGCTGCTGGTGATAGACTTTTCATAGTCGTCGGCGGACGAATTTTGAGACATGAGCATTTCTCCCCCAGAACGGCGAACCGTCAGGCCATTTTGTTTTTCGCGATAATGTCAGTTTTTATCTGGTCTGTCTTGATCCGGTGTAGGAGGGCGCACAAAGCGCGCCCTCCCCAATGGCGAATTAACCCCAGCAGAGGCGAAGGCCTTCTTCAGACGAGATCGAAGGTACGCCTTCGACCGGGCTGTCCGTCACAAGCGCAACGCCTGTGTCAAAGAAGTCTTTGCCCGGTGTCAGCTCTGGCTTGATGCCTTCATCGGCCCACTTTTTGATGGCTTCTACGCCAAGTGCCGCCATCAGCAGCGGATACTGCTGCGAAGTCGCACCGATCACACCGTCCGCGACGTTCTGAACGCCTGGACAGCCGCCGTCGACGGATACAACGATCACGTCATCGGTTTTGCCGAAGTCTTTCAGCGTCTCATATGCACCGGCCGCAGCAGGTTCATTGATGGTGTAAAGAACGTTGATGCCATCATCCATGACCAGAAGGTTTTCCATTGACTTGCGTCCGCCTTCTTCATTGGCGTTGGTGACTTCATTGTTGATGATGCGGGCGTCTGTCTCGTCGCCCCATTTCGCAGGGTCAGCGAGGTCAATGCCAAAGCCCTGAAGGAAGCCCTGATTGCGCAGAACGCCAACGGTAGGTTGCGACACGTTGATGTTCATCATGCCGATTTTTGCAGTGGCGGTATCAGCAACCTGGCCCGCGGCCCATTTTCCGATCAGCTCGCCTGCAAGGAAATTGTCGGTTGCGAATGTCGCGTCAGCCGCATCAATTGGAGTAAGCGGCGTATCAAGTGCGATAACGACCAGACCTGCATCACGCGCCTGCTGAACGGCGGGTACGATGGAAGACGTGTCAGAGGCCGTGATCAGGATGCCTTTAGCGCCATCAAGAATGCAGGTTTCGATCGCCTGAACCTGTGTCTCGTGGTCGCCGTCAATCTTACCTGCAAACGACTTAAGCGTCATGCCCAGCTCTTCAGCTTTGGCTTCGGCGCCCTCTTTCATCTTCACGAAGAAAGGGTTCGTGTCGGTTTTTGTGATCAGACAAACCGTGGTCGAGTGGCCGGCGGCCATTGCGCCGCCTGCGGCAGCGAAGGTGGCAAGTGCCGTACCCAAAAGTAGTTTTTTCATGTTTCCTCCCAAAGGTTTTTATCCTCCGACTCGCGCCGGGATGTCGATACGTAACTTGGATTCATGAGCATCGTCAATAAATAAATAAAAGTGATTTATAAATTGACTTGAGCCACGCATTCGACAAAGGTTTCGTCAGGGAGAACCAACGTTGGCTGGCAGCGACATCCATATTCTTGACCCCGAAGGGGGCGCCAATCAATCTGGTTTGCGCGATCAGAATGCGCGCGTTGTTTTGTCTTTCATTCGCCGCCACGGCGCGATGCCAAGTGCCGAGATCGCCAGACGCTCGGGGCTGTCGGCGCAGACCGTTTCAAATATCACACGCGCCCTTGAAGCCGACGGCCTGCTTCGTCGCGGCAAAGCGATCAAGGGAAAAGTCGGCAAGCCTTCCGTTCCAGTGGCGCTTAATCCAAGAGGTGTGCATGCGCTTGGCCTCAACATCGGTCGGCGTTCTGCCGAGCTGGTGCTTGTCGACTTCAATGGCACGCCGCTTGAAACGATGACAACGGCTTATGCCTATCCGACCACCGAAGATGTGTTCCGCTTCCTGACCGACGGTATCGTGCGTGTCTTCGAAAAACACCCGAAAGCGCGCCACAGTGTGTCCGCCATCGGCGTCGCCCGCCCAAGCAAACTTTGGGAGTGGCTTGAGGTTGTGAACGCACCGGCGGACGCCATGCAGACGTGGCAGGATATCGATATACGCGCCGCGATCGCAGAAAGAACCGGCTTCGAAGTGTTCATCGAAAACGACGCGACCTCGGCTTGCGTGGCCGAACATCTTCTTGGACGTGGCAACGAATTTTTGGACTTCGCCTATATATTCATTGGCGCATTCGTCGGCGGAGGCTTGGTCTTTAACGGCAAAGTATTTTCAGGGCGCACCGGCAACGCTGCGGCTCTTGGTCCGATGCCGGTGCCAGACGGCAATGGGGGCGCGACCGAGTTGTTGAATGTGGCCTCGCTTCATGTTCTTGAAAGGTCGCTCATCGAAGCGGGCATTGATCCGTTGCTTTTGCGAAATTACATCGATGACTGGGGGCGCTATGAAGAATACGTCGCGCCCTGGATCGAAAGCACTAGTCGAAGCCTTGCGATTGCTGCAGCGTCAATCAGTTCGATTGTCGAGGTTGAGGCAATACTGATCGATGGAGCTATGCCTGCACCGGTCTGCGCGCGGCTGACAGCGGCCACGCAGAAAGCGTCGGCAGATCTTGATATTACGCTGATAGAACGCCCGCGGATCGAACAGGCCCGTGTTGGCAGAGGCGCGCGGTCTCTGGGCGCGGCCCTTCTTCCGATCCACGCCCGGTACTTTTTGGCTTAGCCGATGCAAACGCGGCGGATTACTTCTTTGGCCGTTCCAGCAGTTCGACCACAAGCGGATTTGGAAACCGACGCTTCAGCGTGACGGCAAAGAACGTCTCGCTGATGCCGGGCAAGCGGTCCGTCTCGATCAGCCGACCACTGCTCAACTCGTCTTGCACAACAATCGGCGGCAACACAGCAAGCCCGACACCGTCGCGCGCCAAGAGGCGCATCATCGCCATATCATCGACCTCGGCAGCAATTTGCGGCCGCACTCCAAGCCAGACCAAAGGCACAAGCCGTTCTGCAAGCCGTCAGTCGCGCTGACTGGTCAAACGCCGCGTTCCCCTGGCTGTCGGTGCGTGAATGCTTTGTCGGGATTGCTCCTGCGACGGTTATGGCGGTCAGTTTTTCCGGCGAATGGGCGTACGAAATCCACGTTCCGAGCGCCTCGCTTTACGCCGCCTACACCGCTCTGCGAGACGCCGGCGCATCTCATGGCTTTAAGTTATTTGGCGCGCTTGCAGTGGAGTCTATGCGGCTTGAAAAGGGCTACCTGCACTGGAAAACGGATATTCTGACTGAATTTGATCCCTTTGAAGCGGGTCTTCAACGGTTCGTCAAAATCGATAAACCCGCGTTCGTCGACCAGGCGGCGCTCGCGAAGCGCGCTGGTCGCGGACCGAGGAAAAAGCTGGTGACCTTGACACTTCACGCAAAAGACGCACCCGCCCACGGCGGCGCCTCGGCGATGGACGGCTCGGGTATCGTGGGAACGGTCACGTCAGCCGGGTGGGGCCACCGAACCAACCAGAACATCTCCTATGCGTTTGTCGATCCGGACTGCGCACAACCGGGGCAGCCTCTAAGCGTGGATGTCTTGGGATCACCCGTTGCCGCGAGGGTCGTTAAGCGCGGCCTCTACGATCCCGAAATGGCGCAAGTGAGCTGCTGCCCAAACATGCGACGAATCGCAGATTTTCAGGCAACTTGACGCTTTCGGGCGTTCAGGCACGCGTGATACCAGTTGTCGCATGCAAAAAAACCTTAATTTCCAGTAGTTGCGTTGGAATGAAGCTCTTGCATCTCCCGCGATAAATGCGTGAATACATTAATGCTCTTTAACGATCAAAAAACTGAGAAACTCACTCACACGCAGTGTGCATCCTGCCCGGTGCGCCACCGCGCCGTTTGCTCACGGGCGAACGATCAAGAATTGAATTTGCTGGATTCTGTCAAGTTCTACAAAACCTACCAAGCCGGTCAGACCATCGCGCTGCGTGGTGATCCGCTTGAAGTACTGTCATCGTTGGTCAGCGGCACCGCCACCCTATCACAGTCGATGGAAGACGGTCGCACACAAGTTGTTGGCCTTTTGTTACCGTCTGACTTCATCGGCCGCCCGGGTCGTGACACCGTGGCGCACGATGTAACAGCCGTCACTGAGGTCACGCTCTGCTGCTTTCGCCGCAAGGCATTTGAAGACCTAATGGTGAAAATGCCGCATGTTTCGGTGCGGCTTCTTGAGATGGCGCTGGATGAACTTGATGCTGCGCGCGACTGGATGCTGCTATTGGGGCGCAAAACTGCACGCGAGAAGATTGCAAGCTTCCTGCTTTTGATTGCGCAACGCTCACGGCCGATTTCCGACAAGCCTTCGGGACTGGATATATGCATTGAACTGCCGTTGTCCCGCGAAACCATAGCGACTTACCTTGGCCTGACCATCGAGACCGTTAGCCGCCAGTTCACCGCCTTGCGCAAAGACGGTGTTATCGCTCTGGACGGGACCCGCACCGTGAGCGTTCCCGATTTTGCCGCACTGTCCGACGAAGTAGACAACAGCGAATAAGCTCTATTTGACCTCGGTCAAGGCGCCCTGTGACGGAGCGCGACATGCTGTTTGCGATTGCCGCGAACAGGCGAGCTTCCATGTACAAAAATATTGCCGTTCCCGTATCTTTTGATCAAGATCGTGATGTCGCAAGCGCTGTAGACGTTGCGAAGTGCCTGGCCGATACGGGTGCCAGAATTACCTTCCTCCATGTCATGGAAATCGTCCCGGCTTATGTCGTTGACATTATTCCTCAGCAGACATTCTCCGCACGAACACAAGAGATCGATCGCCGTCTCAAAGAACTGACCGACGGTATCGAGAACGCAAGCGCTGCCGTTATCGATGGCGCGGCCGGACGCACAATCACCAAATGGGCGTCCGATAATGGCGCCGACTGCATCGTGATTGCCTCGCACCGCCCTGTGATGTCGGACATATTGCTTGGCTCGACGGCCGCTTGGGTGGTCCGGCACGCCGATTGTGCAGTTCATGTGGTGCGATAGTTCCGCAGTTTGATCGAGATCAAAGCGGGCAGGGTCCTGCCTGTCTATCCCACAATGGCGAACAGATCTGCGCTGCATGCGGCGCGAAATCCGGGACATGACTATGCTGAATATTTTCAAGCTTATTATTCTGGGGCTTATCGCCCTGGTCGCGGCTTTGGCTGCAAACTGGGGTCACGACCTTGCCTATCAGGTCCATGCTGTCCTCATCATG
>NZ_JBVCWP010000136.1:0-10379 GCF_057460485.1 Boseongicola sp. | reverse complement strand
GCCGCTGCAATATCGCTCGCCGAGCTTTCCGGTGAGAGCGATCTTGGCGTTTGCTGTGATCTTGATTTCGGTTTGGATATTGGAAGCAGCGTGCAGCGACATCACTATTTCACAGTCTAATATCGGGCAAACGCCGGACACACTATATGCCAAGCCGGGTGCGGATGGTCCCACTGTGTTTGTGGCCCATGGCTTTGCGGGGTCTCAGCAGATGATGCAGGGCTATGCACTGCCACTTGCGCGTGCGGGATACAGAGTATTCGCTTTTGAATTTATGGGGCACGGACGGCATCCGGTGCCCATGTCTGGCGACGTTAATTTGGTTGACGGAACGACCCGACTTCTGGTGGAGCAAGCTTCAGACGTCATCGGCGCTTTGGCCAAGGACAATGAGCCCTATGCGCTACGAGGTCACTCAATGGCGACGGACATCTTGGTTCGTGTGGCAGCGTCTCGAAAGGATGTTGGCCCTGTTGTGTTGATCTCGGCACTTTCGCAGATCGTCGATCGGACCACGCCCGAAAACCTGCCACTGGTGACCGGCGCGTGGGAGCCTGGACTGCGGGCGTTTGCGGTGGATGCGTTGAGGATGGTCGACGCAGACGCGTTTGAAGGCGAAGCCGTAAGTGACGGTGCGATAGTGCGCCGGGCCATTGCAGCCCCGTTCACAGAGCACGTATCGATTTTGCAGAGCCGTGTGGGCCGCGGTGAAGCGGTGCCTGGCTGGACGGCGCTTACGGGCGCACGTCTGACGTCACGATCCTGCCGACCGGGTTTGCAATTATAGGATTGCTTGCTGGTTTGATGGTGATGTTTCGAAGCGTAGCCGGGCTCTTGCCGAGGCGTGATTCCCAGTTGCGCGCTGTCTGGTCGTCAAATAGCGATCTTTTGTCTCGCGCCGACCGTTGCGATCCCTCTTATTGCAGGGGCCGTCAATCTCAATACCTTGCCGGTTCTCGTGGCTGAGTATCTCGGGCTGCATCTGTTGAGTTTTGGTGGCATCCGGCTTGTTCTGCTTCGAATTTGGGCCGAACCACTTAGGCGTCCTTATTGGCGCTTCTGGTTTGGTGCATCTTGTTCGGTGTTGTCCTTGACCGATATGCCACAAATTTTTGGCCGACGGCTCAGCGCGTCTGGATCATCGTGGCAAGGATGCTTGGGGCCGTGCCTTACATGCTTGCGGACGCGGTTTTGACAACGGACGCCTCATTTTGCGGCGTCTTGGCTTGCGCGTCAGTTTATTGGTGTCACTTGGCAATGCCGTGGCGCTGGATTTTGAGGGGCTGTTTTTTTCTCATCATGATCGCGCCCGTTCTGGTGCTGTTTTACCTCGTGTTTGGGACCATAGGGCGGCATGCTTCGCGCAAGGGCGGGCCAGTGTCTTCCGGGATTGCGCTAGGAATTGTTTTGGCTGGGGCGCTGGGTGTCAGCTTCCCGCTTTGTTCAACGCACGCTGGACGTGTCGCAAGATCAACCGAGCGACACGTCTCTTCAGTGATCACGATTAAAACAACGGCGATCAATCACAGTTTCATGTGGCGGTTGACGTCTTTGTAGAGAAGGTATCGGAACTGGCCTGGACCACCCGCATAGCAGGCTTGAGGGCAAAAGGCGCGCAGCCACATATAGTCACCCGCTTCCACTTCGACCCAGTCTTGATTGAGGCGGTAGACGGCCTTGCCTTCAAGAACATAGAGGCCGTGTTCCATGACATGGGTTTCGAGGAACGGAATGATTGCTCCGGGTTCAAAGGTCACGATCGTGACGTGCATGTCGTGACGAAGGTCTGTTGGGTCCACAAAGCGGGTCGTTGCCCATTTCCCATCCGTTTCGGGCATGACCGTCGGCGCGACGTCTTGTTCGTTGGTCACGATCGTTTCGGGATGGGGCAGTCCTTCAACGGCCTCGTAGGTCTTTCTGATCCAGTGGAACCGACTGACGGCTTGTGAGGTATTGTGCAGTGTCCAGACGGCGTCAGGCGGCAGAAATGCGTAACCGCCGGGAGAAAGCTCGTAGGTGGCTCCGTCGACGGTCAGGCGCATCTGTCCTTCGACAACAAACAGAACGCTTTCGACACCTGATTGGGTTTCGGGGCGGTCAGAACCTCCGCCGGGCGCGACTTCCATGATGTATTGCGAGAACGTTTCGGCAAAGCCACTGAGAGGCCGTGACAGGACCCAAAGTCGGGTCTTCGACCAAAATGGAAGGAAGCTGGTCACAATATCGCGCATCGTGCCTTTGGGAATAACCGCATAGGCATCCGTGAACACAGCCCGGTCGGTCAATAGCTGTTCTTGACCCGGATGGCCGCCAGTTGGAGAAAAATACTTTGGTAACATATATTTGCTTTCCAGACGCCTTTGAACTGTCACCAGTATGTTGTGTCGGGGTTACTTCGGCCAGCCATGCAAGTCCGATGACACCTTTCGGGATGTTTTGAAAGTGAGTGACCGTTTTCAAATGGCGCTCACCGAAAACCGTTCGATGCGTAGTTTCGGCTGCCTTTCTTTAAGATGCTGTTTTCCACCCCTTCGGGCGCGGATGTGCCGCGCAGCATTTGTCTAGGAGCAAGGGCGTGTAGCTTGGTTTGATGACGTAGATAATACGATCGCACTGCATCGTTGCCGGGTTAGTTTTCAGGCTTCGACGGCGCGCCGCCTTCAAAAATGTTGGGGGCCGCGTAGCTGATTGGAGCTTCCTGCATTTCGAGGTGAAGGCCATCGTCGATAAGGGGATGCGCGCGGGCGAGGGCCTCGTCTACCTCGATTCCGAGACCGGGCGCTGTGGGAGCTTCGATGTAGCCGTTCTCGACAGAAATCGTATTCCCGATCAGCGCCTTGTGAAAGTCGGTTTCAATGGTTTCGGTCATCAGAAGATTTGGGATCGACATAGCAAGATGGACGTTTGCCGCCCACTCAACGGGACCTGCATAGAGATGTGGCGCGATTTGCGCGTTGTAGGTTTCGGCGATGGCTGCGATCTTTTTTGTCTCCCAGATACCGCCGGAACGGCCTAAGGCGGGTTGCAGGATATTTGCCGCTCCGGCTTGAAGAACTGCGGCGAACTCGGCCTTTGTGGTAAGGCGTTCACCGGTTGAAACGGTGATCGACGTCGCACGGGCGACCTCGGCCATGGAGGCGACGTTGTCGGGGGGGACTGGCTCTTCGAACCACAGCGGATTATAGGGCTCGATCGCCTTGGCCATGCGGATTGCGCCGCCCGTTGTGAACTGGCCGTGGGTGCCAAAGAGAAGGTCAGCACGCGGGCCGACGGCGTCGCGGATGGTGCGGCAGAAGGCGGCGGAAGTGTCGATGTCGTGCAGCGAGGGTTGGTGACCGCCGCGCAGGGTGTAGGGGCCTGCGGG
Organism: Boseongicola sp.; assembly: GCF_057460485.1. Classification (NCBI taxonomy): domain Bacteria; kingdom Pseudomonadati; phylum Pseudomonadota; class Alphaproteobacteria; order Rhodobacterales; family Paracoccaceae; genus Boseongicola; species Boseongicola sp. The sequence goes on along the minus strand of NZ_JBVCWP010000136.1, from coordinate 7,015 downwards.
GTCGAATTTGACGGCGGTATAGCCTTGTTCGACAAGGGCAATTGCGCTTTCTGCCGCCATGTCGGCGTTGCCCCAGAATGCGGGCAAGGGGTGATGGGCGAGCGGGTAGAGGTATGTGTAGGCGCGGATGCGGTCATTCATACGGCCACCGAGAAGCGCCCAGACGGGGCGGCCACGGTCTTTGCCGAGGATGTCCCAGCACGCGATTTCAAGCCCTGAAAACGCGCCGATCACGGTAGGATCGGGGCGTTGGGTGAAGCCGCTCGAGTAGGCGCGACGGAACATTAATTCAATGTTTTCGGGGCTTTCACCGGCCATGTGGCGGGCAAAGACATCGGTGATCACTGCTTTCATCGCCTCGGGGCCGACAGCCGAGGCGTAACACTCTCCCCAGCCGGTGATGCCTGTGTCGGTTGTCAGTTTGACGAGGATCCAATAGCGCCCCCCCCATCCCGGGGCTGGCGGAGCGGTGACGATGATGTCAAGATCGCTGAGTTTCAATGACTTGGCCCTGTCTTTGGTCGTATGAGAGTTGCTTCAGATGAACCCAATCACCATTCGCAACCTCGGTCCAGAGGACGTGCATATTCTTGAACGCGTTCGTGAAGGCACGTTTGACAATCCGATTGATCCTTCCCGAGCTTACGGGTTTTTGGCGACGCGTGTGAACGAGATTGTTGTGGCTTTGGATCAGGGCGAAGTCATTGGCTTTGCGAGCGGAACTGTGATTATGCATCCGGATCAGCCGTTCTCGTTTTTTATCAATGAGGTGGGCGTGCACGAGGCGTATCAGCGCCACGGGATTGCTTCGCGGTTGATGAAGCGGATCGTCGATCTGGCACGGGACCGGGGGTGTGAGAGCATCTGGGTCGCGACCGAGCACGACAACCATGCTGCACGCGAGTTGTACCGCAGCCTTGGGGCGCACGAGACGGAAAGCGTCGTTTTGTACGAATGGGACGGCGAAAGGCTTTGACGGGGAGTTAATGCTTCGGGCGGTGGGTGTTGCCGGTCTTTTGCGGGATTGGCGTGAATCACCTCTAATCTTTGGCGTTAGCGCTGAGAGCACAACGTCGGTATTTGTATCGGTATTATGCCGATGCATATTCGAGAAAACGGAATTCTTTCATACAACGTGCGGTGATTTGCAGCCAATTTGGTAGATTTTCCGTGTTCGGCTAACAGGTATTTTGAAAAGGGGTGAAGAGGGCCGCGTAGAGACATGATCTTAGGCGCCTATTCCTTTTTTTGGCCGAAGATAATCACGTTGCGGCGTGCGGCACCGGATTTGGTATCGGCGATGGCCTCGTTGATCTGATCAAGGGACCAGCGGCGGGAGATTAATTCGTCAAGCTTGAGGCGCCCCTGAAGGTAGAGGTCCACGAGCCAAGGGATATCGCGGGCCAGTACGGTATTGCCCATTTTAGAGCCGACCATGGATTGGCAGGCTGCTGCGAAGTTGCCGGGCTCAAAGGAAGAGGCTGCTCCGGTCGGGGGCATACCGACCATGACGAGGCGACCACCAGGCGCCAGATAGTTCGGCGCGGTTGAATACACGGCGGGAACGCCGACGCTGACAAAGACGGCGTCGGCGCCGCGACCGGTGATCTCGCGCAAGCGATCCCAGGGCGCCGGGTCTGTCGCGAGGATGCCGTCGGTGGCGCCGAAGGCTTTGGCGTCGGTGAGTTTCTCTTCTGAAAGATCAACAGCGACGATACGGCGGGCGCCAGCGATGGCGGCGCCCTGAATTGCGTTTAGTCCGACGCCGCCCGCGCCGATGACGACGACGTCTTCGCCGGCTTGAAGCCTTGCTGTATTCACGACCGCTCCGACACCGGTGATCACGCCGCACGACAAAAGAGAGGCGACATCGAAGTCAATCGCGTCGGGGATCGGAGCTATCTGGCTTTGGTCAACCACGACTTTTTCGGCGAATGCTCCGCAGTACATGGCCTGTTCGATGGGAGTGCCATCGGGCAGTGCGAGGGGTGCCGGACCCATGGGACGCTCGCAGATCACGGGTTTGCCCGCGCTACAGGTTGGGCAGGTGCCACAGGAGCGGATCAGTGTTACGATCACACGGTCGCCGATTGTCTGGCCGGTGGCGTCGGGGCCAAGGGCGCTGATGTATCCTGCGGCTTCGTGGCCGTAAACTGCAGGGAGCGTGCCGCCCCAGTGGCCGTCTGCGTAGGTTATGTCTGAGTGGCAGATGGCGCAGGCTTTCAGAGTAACCTCGATGGCACGGCCCGCCGGGGCGGCGAGGTGGACGGTTTCGATTGCGAGCGGCTTGCCAAACTCGAAACAGACGGCGGCGCGGATTTGTTGCATGGGTAGTGGCCTTGGTTAGTGGTTTTGGTCAGGGTGGCGATTGAGCGGCAGGCTTCGCGTCAGAAATCGACTTTGGATGGCGGAAAACGGGTTAAATGCGACCTATGTCAGGCGGTTTGGGCGCGCGGCGTGGCGAGGAAGACGACTGCGCAGAGGACCATGAGTACCATAGACAAAAGAAACGGTGCGCCGGGCAGGAAGTAGGCGGCGTCTTCGCGGGCAAAGGCTGCGAAAATTTGCGTCATGATAAGCGGTGAGATTATTGTGGCGAGGGCAGAGGTCGATGATAACACGCCTTGCAGCTCGCCCTGGCTATTGTCGGATGTGGCGCGCGACATCATTCCTTGCACGGCGGGGGTGACGACGGCTCCGAGTGCTGTGAGGGGGATAAATATGATTGCGAGGAACCCGCTTTCAACAAAGGCGAGGATGATAAAGGCGAAGAAGTTGAAGGCGAGCCCATAAAGAATTGTGCCGCGGTCTCCGAGCCAGCGCAGGATGTAGCGGATGAGACCGCCTTGCACGATGGCCATGGCGATGCCGAATGCGGCGAGCGAGAGGCCGATCATTCGAGGCTCCCAGCCAAAGCGGGCCTCGGTATAGTAGGCCCAGATCGAGGGGTAGACCATGAAGGCGACCTGATAGAGGAAGAAAAGAACAAGGAGGCGGCGCAAAAGCGGACTTGCAGAGACGTTTTTGAAGGCTCCGAACGGGTTGGCGCGGGCCAGCGACAGCGGCCGGCGGTTTTCGTCCTTGAGGGTCTCGGGCATGACAAAATAGCCAAAGACGAGGTTAAGTGCGGCGAGGGCAGCGGCGGCATAGAAGGGCGCGCGGGTGCCGAATTCAGCGAGAAGGCCGCCAAGCAGGGGGCCGAAAACGAAGCCCATGCCGAAGGCCGCGCCGATTATGCCGAAGCGTGCTGCTTTTTCTTCAGGCTTCGAGATATCGGCCATGAACGCATAGGCCGTAGATTGGGTGGCGGCGGCGACACCGCCAATCATGCGACCGACCAACAGGATCCAGAATGCGCCCGCCAGCGCCATGACAATGTAGTCCAGCGCCATGACGAGTAGCGAGATCAGCATGATCGGGCGGCGACCATAGCGGTCGGAAAGCGCGCCGATGATCGGACCGAAGATAAACTGCATAAAGGCGAAAGCGGTGACGAGGACGCCTCCGTAAAGGGCAGCGTCGGCAAGCGGGATATCGGCCACTTCGCGCAGAAGCGACGGCAACACCGGCAAGATCAGGCCGATGCCCATGGAATCGATCACGGTGGTTGCGATGACGAAGATCAGGGGCAGGCGCATACAGGGCTTTCGGGAGAGGAGTTGCGCTTTGATAGGGTAGGAAATGCTGGCCGGGAAGGGAGGTTGACCGCGGTGTCTCAGGGTTTCCTCAAATGTGGCCAATGTCCTTAAGGAAAGTCGTTAAGATTTCGACGTATTCGCCCGATTTGTCGACACACGGAAGGTGACCGGCACTCCGGATTAAGTGAAACGATGAGCCCTTCACCAAAGTGGCAGTCTCGCGCACAAGGTCGGGGGGGGTAGAGCCGTCTTCGCTTCCCGCGATCGCGAGAGTCGGCAAGGTCAGGCCGGCTGTTGTGGTGTAAAAGTCGGTGCCTGCAATTGCGGCCACGCAGCCAATATAGCCTTCCAGAGGTTGCCGGGTCAGCATCGAGCGCCAGGCACTGACCTCGGCGGTTTTTCGGAATTTCGACGAAAACCAAAGTGCCATAACGGTGTCTGCGATTGCCTCAAGTCCGTCGTTTGCCACGGCGTCAATTCGGTTTTGCCATGTTTGCACAGTGCCAATTTTTGCTGCGGTGTTGGACAGAACCATGGCGCGGACCTGATCCATGCGTTTTACCGCAAGACCTTGGGCGACCATGCCACCGATAGACAGCCCGACAAATACGCAATCACGCACGGCGAGATGATCCAAGAGCGCTTCGGCGTCCGATATTAAGGCACCCATCGAATAAGGCGGTGCTAACGCGTCGGTCAGGCCGTGACCGCGCATGTCATACCGGATGAGGCGCAAGCCTTGTGGAAGGCCTTCCACGACTTTATCCCAGAGCCGCAAATCGGTTCCAAGAGAGTTGGCGAAGACAACAGGACGGCCATGCGGGTCGCCGTCGTCGCGGTAATGAGTTTTAAGACCGTCGAGATCGGCAATCAGCATTTGGGCTCTCCGTTGTTAACCATATTTCTCCAATGCCATACGAAAGAGGGGCGCGTCTACATTTCCGCCTGAGGCAACCGCGATGACATCTTTGGTGTCGGTTCGATGAAAAAGGGCGGCTGCAAGTGCCACAGCTCCGCCGGGTTCCAGAACAATCTTCAGCCGGTTGAACGCGATCGCCATGGCGCGCAAAGCGTCCTCTTCGGAAACGACAATTCCGGGGCCGCAGTGAGCCGCCATAATGGGGAACGTGATCTGGCCGGGGCTTGGTGTGACGATAGCATCGCAGAGTGATCCGGAGCGGCGCGTATTGGTTTGGATCACACCGGTGGCCAATGAGCGCGCTACATCGTCGAATTCTTCAGGCTCCACCGTGTAGGGCTTCAATGCGGGGGCTTTGCCCGCAAGAGCGATTGCGATGCCGGAGGTCAGACCGCCGCCGCCGCAGCAGATCAGAACATCGGCGCTGTTGAGGCCCGCCGCGGCCGCCTGTTCCGCGATTTCGAGGCCGGTTGTTCCCTGACCTGCGATGACCTGGGGATTGTCGAATGGCTTAATCAAAGTCAGCCCGCGGTCGCCAGAGAGCCGGCCTCCGATTTCGTCGCGATCTTCTGTGTCTCGGTCGTAGAGAATGACTTCGGCGCCGAGAGCGCGTGTGTTAGCGATTTTTAATTCTGGCGCGTCTGCGGGCATGATGATGACGGCTTTCGATCCCATTTCACGCGCGGCCAAGGCGACGCCTTGGGCATGATTTCCCGACGAAAACGCGATGACTCCGGCGGCGCGTTGGGCATCGCTTAATGCCGCGACAGCATTGCGTGCGCCGCGGTATTTGAAGGAGCCGGTCTTTTGGAGACATTCTGCTTTTACGAAGACGCGGCGGCCCAAATCCGCATCCAAAAGTGGCGCATTTAGAAGGGGCGTGCGACAGGCGTGACCGCGAAGGCGGATTGCCGCGTCTTCAATATCCGAGATTACGGGAGCAAGGTTAGCCATGCGCGGAGTGCCTCCAAAGATGCGGGTTCGTCAAGGAACGGAACATGACCACGGTCAGCGATTTCTGCTCGGATCATGTCGGGGCGGCGGCGCGCCATTTCGTTTGCAGTCTCAGACGAAAGAAGGTCGGAATTTGCACCACGGATTAGAGCAATCGGTAGCCCAGCGAGCGCGTCAAAAAGCGGCCACAGGTCGGGCATGGGCTGTGTTCCAGCGGAGATGATCGCGTCGCGTAGCGTGGGATCATAGTTAATTTCCAGACCGTCGGGCGTTTGGATATAGTGCCTTTCCGCCTCTTCATTCCACCGGGATTTTGGGACATTTTCAAAGCCGGATAGGAGATGCGCGCGCATGATCGCCGCGTCCTCAAGCGTCTTTTGAACCGGGTTCTTGCCTATGTAGTCCTTGATGGTCTCAAGGCCTGAGGCGTCCAATTCGGGACCAACATCGACGAGGCAAACACCGATGAGGCGAGGCTTTGCCAAGGCTGCAAGAAGCATCGCGATCAGGCCGCCACGCGACGTGCCCAAGATAGCGATTTGCCCTAGTTCGAGATGATCAAGAAGGGCGATGACATCACCTGCCTCGATCGGGATTGTGTAGGTGTCCGCTCCGGACCATGCTGATTTTCCGCGACCTCTATAATCCATACGAATCAATCGCTTGGTGGATAGATGTGGTGCGACATAGTCAAAATCCTGGCCGTTGCGGGTCAGGCCGGCGAGGGCAAGAATTGGTGCGCCATTACCCTCGTCGGTATAGTGAATTCGGGTCCCGTCGGGTGCGTGAAAGTCTGGCATTAAAGGTGTCCGGCCAGGTCGGGAATAGGTATTAGATCTGCCAAGATATGAGCGGGTTTTCCCGGGAGCCTGTCAAGGGGCTCGCCTGCGCGATTTATCCATGCTGTGTGGAAGCCGTATGCTGCCGCTGCGGCGGCATCCCAGCCGTTGGCGGAGATAAACAGTACCTGATCGGGAGAGGCGCCAAGGTGAGTTTCAATCAGATCATAGACGACGCGCGCGGGCTTAAAGATACCAACTTCTTCTACCGACAGAACTGTATCAATCGACTCGCGCGTGCCGGAAAAGTCGACGGCACCATCGAGCATTTCAGGAGAACCGTTCGAGAGGATTGCTGTCGTGAACCCCGTCGCTTTCAACGTGGCGAGAACTGCGTGTGCATCCTTGTAAGCCGGAAGCTCCCAATAGAGCGCGAGGAGTGTTTCGCGCAGAACCGGATCGTCGATGTTGGCGGCTTCAAGCGCCCAGTCGAGCGCATCTTGTGTCACGTCCCAAAATGGCACGTACTGTCCGGTTACGGCGCGCAGCCAACTGTATTGAAGCTGTTTCATGCGCCAGTCGGCAGCAAGCTTAGGCCAGATTTCGGCGAGCTGATCTTGCCCGGGTTGCTCTGCGGCGCACCGAGCGGCTGCGGAGACGTCGAAAAGGGTGCCATAGGCATCAAAGACGCAGGTGGTGACAGGCATTTTGCGGGACCTCCTTTT
>NZ_JBVCWP010000135.1:0-10461 GCF_057460485.1 Boseongicola sp. | reverse complement strand
ATAGCCTTATCAATAAACGCCTTAATCTCAGACGCAGGCAACGCACCCTGGAACGCATCAATCGGCTGACCTTGCCAAAACGCGTAGACAGTCGGAAGCGATTGAACCCGCAGTTGTTGCGCAATTGCCTGATTCTCATCCACGTTGACTTTAACAAGCTTCACCGCACCGCCTGCCGCTGTCACGGCAGCTTCAATAGCAGGAGTAAGCTGGCGACACGGTCCGCACCACGGCGCCCAAAAATCGACGATGACCGGGACGGACTGGCTCGCTTCAACGACGTCGGCCATAAAGGTGGCCTCGGAGCTGTCTTTGATTAGATCGCCCGCTGGGGCGGATGGCGCAGTTGGATTGAGTTCAAGCATTTTCGTCCCCGGTATTAAGTGTTGCACTTTATATGCGAACGATTGCGAAAAGACCAAGGGGGCCCGCCGCGATTTCCCAAGCTCAAAACTCTACGAAAGCGCCGCTTTTTGTACCCGCGTCAACGGCAAGCCCCCGGTCAGACCGGCCGGAAGCACAAGCCACGCGCCAGCCGCGTAAAGTTTGGCCGTCATAGCCGAGGCATTCTGAATTGTAAGTCCCGCAAGCGCCGCATCCGACAATCGCTTGACCGTCGCCGTCACAGCGATCCAGGCAAACAGGATGATCGGCAAAACCGCCAATATGCGCTTAGCAGTCGTGAACATGTTCCAGCCTTAGCCCATTCAGCGCCCGCAGGCGATCTGCGAGATCGCGCACTGGCACCACAATCAAATGTCGGTAGTCGCCGTACCCCTGACGGCGAACGCTATACAAAGCGCCGTCAATTTTCTGTAGATCTGAAAGAGCTGTGAGCAAAACCTGATCGTTCCCCGCTATTTCCCGAATATCCGCACCAGCGGCCGAAAGACGCTCCAGAATGACGGAAAAGGCGCGATAGCGATCGGTTTCAATCTCGATCCCATCCCCAAGTAGGCCGATGATCGTTATGCCTGCGATGTCGGAAAGTATTTCGTTCGCCACGCCCGACACTACCGAGCGGAGCCGCAAATCATCAGCTCCCACGCCAGCGACCGCCGCCTCAATGACCCCAGCATAGGTGGCTTTTGCGCCGTATTCCGCGCCCAAAGCGAACCGCCGTTCCCGGTCCCGCAAGCTGTCCCCGGACAGATCCGCCAGCGCTTTCGCATTCGTCGCAAAATCCCACTTATACCAAGGCGATTGCTGCAAGAACGCGCCGTAAGCGGCGGCTTGGTCGGCACTGAGATCATCAAGCGGCGTACGTTCTGCACCCCGCAGCCAAACAGTCACGCGACCGCGAGTTTCCCTTTAGGCCGCTTTTGCCAGAAGTTCGGCAGTGAAGCTGACGCCGATCGTATAGATGGTCGCCTTGGTATCGCCAGTGACACCGCCCATGCTTGCCGCAGCTTCAGTCAGGGGACAAAGCGTTCCCCAAAAGCCAGAGATCGCCCGCAGATAGCCGAATTCATGTGGAGCCCCTGTAGTAATAACTCTCGCGTATTCGTCGTAGGCGTGAGCGATATGCCATTCTGGATAGGTCAAAAGCGTCCGGCTTTCGGCGCGCTGCCAATTCGGATCAACGATAAGCGGTTGATATCCCGTTCCCGAAGGTTCGCCGCGACACGCCACCTCGATGTAGATCGGAGGGGCGACCAACCCGATCAGGGCAATCCCCAAAGCGAACACCAACCGCTTCACCCATCGCCAAAGAGACGTCACTTCGCGCGATAAAGAAAAAGCCCCGATGCCAATGCGATCCCGCCAAGACAGATGTGCGGCAGGTTCGCCAGAATTTTGAAACCAAACGGAACGTCCTGAAATCCAAGGTAAAGATTCCGAAATCGAGATACCCCGACCCGGTGATCAAGCCCATCACCTCATCGCCCAGATAAAGCGCGCAAAGATCACCAGAAACATGCGCGCGGCACGTGCCGACATCAGACCTGCCACCAACGCCCAAATCGCAGAGGACAAGTGCAGTGAGTCATCAAAGATATCTCACGCGAAAACGCCAAAAGCCACGCCATCAGCATCCGTGATGCCGGGGATGTAGTTCAAAGAGGCCGCGCCCAGCAGCACAACAAAGAACCCGATGGAGATGCACTGGTGAATGGTCATGCCATATCCGCCAAATAACGATCCCAAAACCCGTTGCGGAAAACCAAATCAGGATCGTAAAATCTCTTCTCGGCGACAAATTTCTCGGCGTTCGGATACCCACGCCGAAATTGCTGGTTCGTCGCATGCGGGCGATACGGCAAGTAATACGTGCCACCTAAATCAAGCACACGATCGATAAGGGCTTGCGTCATACGCGCGTGATCCGTTTCCGCGCGTTGCGTCATTTCTTGGCTGAACAGCAGCGCACAGGCGATCCGGGGTGCGGGCGCATAGGCCAAAACACTCTCTTCGTCCCCGGCAACATAGCGCAAGGTGATGTTCAAAAGCTCTTGATAGCTTGAAGGGATAACTTCCTGACATGCAGTCACAAAATCCGCAAAACGTCCCGGAGGAACAAAGTATTCATGCAGGATATCGGTGCGTGTCGGATCCTTGTCCTCCAAGGTCACAACCGGTTCATTGATCAAGGAATTGCGACTTACCGGACCGCTTGCGAACATCGTCCCCAGACCCGTTTCAAACCACCAGCGGAGATCCTTCGCCCTTTCGTTTGCGACCTGTGCGCGAAAGACATGGCGAGATAATTGACTGAGAGTGCCCGAGCCGCTTGCCGGTGGCACGATGTTTTGATCCGCGGCGGCGCGATAGGTGATCACCATTGCATCTTCAAAGAAGGTGTCGCGATCAACGTTAAGACGACCGTAGGCCATATTTACATCTCCAGATTCAATCGCTCCCACAAAGAACGGCGCAAAATCGCGGGACGGGACCTTCCGGAAGGTCGGTTCCAGATTGAGGTTCGGCTCTGCTTCGACCTCAAGTTCGATCACCGCGCCGGTCAGTCCGTACCCGCCCATGGTCGCGAAGAATAACGGTGCATTTTCCGTTCGTGAACACCGCACCAACTCGCCGTCGGGACGTACAATGAACATGCTGCGCACAGTGGATCCCATGGGACCATGAGGCGCTGGCCAGCCATGTGCATTGACGCAAAATGTCGCCGCCACGCCAAAATCATTGTTCGATTGCATGACTTTGGGTCCAAACCCAAGCGGATCTAACGCTCGAATCACATCACTCCAACGGGCACCGGCATGCACACGATAGGTCGTCCCGCCCCGATTGATTTGGGTAAAGCCATTGTCGAAAGTCATCGCATGACCGTTGGTCGGGATCGCGTGTCCGCCCATCGAATAACGCCCGGCTCCGACGTTGAAAGGGCGTCCTTCATCGCGGGCGGCGGCTATCTCGGCGCGGATTTTATCAGCAAGGATTTCTGTCGGGTTTTCTACCGCGACGGTGTGCCGGAAAATCGGAGTTTCACTTAGAAGACTGGCGTCGTTCATTGTGCCGTCTGCGCCAACTGGCTGCAAAGAGGTCGTCCCCGCCAGCGGGGGGCGCTTCGATGTTAGTTTGGCGCCTGCAATGCCGCCGACAATGCCGCCGCCGGCAAGAAGAATAGCGCGTCGTGTCAATTCGCCCATATCTAACCCCTTCTCTGTTCGGTACTGACGCTACAAATCGAATGTGGCGAAAACCGGAGCATGATCGCTTGGCTTTTCCCAACCGCGAGCTTCGCGCAACACGCGGCTTCCATGCCCTGCATTCGCGATATCGGACGTCGCCCAGATATGATCAAGACGTCGGCCCTTGTCTGCGTCTTCCCACCCCGGCGAGCGGTACGACCACCAGCTATAAAGTTGTCCGTCAGGGATATCCTGGCGCGTGATATCGACCCATTTGCCAGCATCTTGTGTAGCTCCAAAATGCTCGACTTCGATCGGTGTGTGGCTCACGACCTTCAGAAGCTTCTTGTGATCCCAGACGTCATCTTCGCGCGGCGCAATATTCAAGTCCCCGACAAGAATGGATCTTTTAGGAGACTCCGCGTGGAACGCATCACGCATTTCAGTCAGGTAATCGAGTTTCTGGCCAAACTTGATGTTCTTTTCACGGTCCGGAATGTCGCCCCCGGCTGGGACGTAGAAGTTATGAATTGTCACGCCGTTCGCAAGCCGCGCGGCGACGTGGCGGGCGTGGTCGAGGGAGGCGTAGTCAGCCCCACCGGCATCTTCCAAGGGGAGCTTCGACAAGATTGCGACGCCGTTGTATCCCTTTTGACCGCGGGCAACCATGTGGCTGTAGCCAAGGGCTTGGAAGGCTTCGAGGGGGATTTTCTCGACGGGCGATTTGCATTCCTGAAGGCAAAGAACGTCGGGGGCTTCTTCTTGCAACAGCTTGCAAACAAGGACCTCGCGGAGGCGAATGGAGTTAATGTTCCAGGTGGCAAGAGTGAAGGACATGGGGGCTCCGTTCGGTTTTGGGTTGGCGCGAGAGTAACAAGCGCCTGCGTCGGGGACCACGGACAATTGGCAATGTGGTGGGCAACGCACGGTCAAAAAATACACTGTGCAACCGGCAAGAGATTATTGGCGTTATTTTGAAGGGAATGGGAGAAAAGCGCACGTCGGTATCACGTCGATGCAACGGCAGCATTCCGTCGGGGCGCCTAGATGCGAACGGTGGCGGGATGCGTGAGATGTGGTAGCGGCGTCAAGAGGTATTGAGTGGATGTTATGGGGGCGGTCGCTGAGTTTAGGCACCCAGAACTTGCTCAAGAATGTCACGAAGGTCTTTGCGTTGCTTACCCGTAAGGCCTGCCACCAGCTCCGCATTCACTTTTTCGACGCTCCCGAAAAGCGTTTGACTTAAAGCGCGCGCCGCATCCGTGGGGTAGATGGTATGCGTCCGCCGAGATGTCGGATGTGCGCGGCGTTCCAGCAGATTTTCTGATTCCAAATGATCGATGGCACGGCTGATTGCGATCATGATCGTCGGCGGACCAATTGTCGGGGGCAGTTTCTAGCGGAAACGCCAAACTCTGAACCATTCAAAATAACCGCTCTGACCGTGCATATAAGCACAGGGATGCTGATCCTTGTCTTGATGGTGGTCCGGCTGATCGTGCGCATGGCGAAAGCCCAAGCCTCCCCACGCGGATATCGGCAATGACCTTTTGAACAAAGGCGCAGCGGCAGCACATTGGGGGGTCTATGTGCCTGGTTTTGCCATGTGTATTTCGGGACTGGCCACCGCAAATATCGCGGGCCTTCCGGCTCTCGTGTTTGGCGGATCGGGCGAGCCTTTACCTGCCAGTTTTGATGATATTGCGCCGCGTGTCGCGCACGGCGTTATTGCCACGCTGCTAGGTTTGCTGATCCTCAGGCACGGGGCGGCGGGTCTTTACCACCAGTACGCGCGCAAAGACGGGCTTTTGGGGCGCATGTGGTTCGGAGGTCGCGGCGCGTAAGACCGTCAGCGGCTTTGTTGATCAGTCGATGTTCAGGACGAAAAAAAGGGCCCCACGGGGCCCTTTGTCATTCTTATATCGCTGTTTTACAGCGCGCCCCTAAGCGCCATCAAGTCCGACAGACGCTTGGCCGCTGTGTCGACAGCGTCACCTTCGGCCGCGTCACGGGCAGCCTGCGCCTTGGCGACACGCTCGTCCATGAACTCGGCCGTAACTTCGCCTTTTGGCAGGGCCTCTTCCGCCAGCACGGATGTGCCCTCGGACGAGATTTGCGCAAAGCCGCCGGTTACGACGAATTCCTGCGTGCCGCCGTCCATCTCGACCAACAGAACGCCGGGGCGCAACGTGGTCACAGTTGGCGCATGGTCGGGCATAGCCGTCATGTCACCATCCGCCCCCGGAATTTGCACCGCTTTGGCCTTACCCGAGACCAGACGGCGCTCCGGTGAGACGAGATCGAATTGCATCGTGTCAGCCATTGGCTTTCACTCCTTAGGCAGCCTCGGCGGCCAGTTTCTCGGCTTTCGCCTTCACGTCGTCAATGCCGCCAACCATGTAAAAGGCCGCTTCCGGCAGGTGATCGTATTCTCCGGCAACAACCGCTTTGAACGACGCGATTGTGTCTTCCAGCTGAACCTGAATACCGTCCGAACCGGTGAAGACTTTTGCAACGTCGAAGGGCTGGCTGAGGAACCGCTCGATCTTACGGGCTCGGGCCACGGCCAGTTTGTCTTCTTCCGACAGTTCATCCATGCCGAGGATGGCGATGATGTCCTGCAGAGACTTGTAGCGCTGGAGGATTTGCTGAACGTCGGTAGCAACTTTGTAGTGCTCGTCACCGATGATGAGCGGGTCAAGCAAGCGCGAGGTCGAGCCAAGCGGGTCCACAGCGGGGTAGATGCCTTTTTCCGAGATCGCGCGGTCAAGAACCGTGGTCGCATCAAGGTGGGCAAACGAGGTTGCAGGTGCGGGGTCGGTAAGGTCATCGGCGGGGACATACACAGCCTGAACCGACGTGATCGAGCCGGTCTTGGTCGACGTAATACGTTCCTGCATAGTACCCATGTCGGTGGCCAGCGTCGGCTGGTAGCCCACAGCGGACGGGATACGGCCCAAAAGCGCGGAGACCTCGGAACCCGCTTGTGTGAAGCGGAAGATGTTGTCGACAAAGAACAGAACGTCCGAACCGCTGTCATCTCGGAACTGCTCGGCCAGTGTCAGACCGGAGAGCGCGACGCGCATACGCGCACCTGGAGGCTCGTTCATCTGACCGTAGACCAGTGCGATCTTCGAGTCGGAGAGGTTATCGGGTGTGATAACGCCGCTTTCGATCATCTCGTGGTAAAGGTCGTTGCCTTCACGGGTCCGCTCACCAACACCGGCAAACACGGACACACCCGAGTGCACTTTGGCGATGTTGTTGATCAGCTCCATGATAAGAACCGTTTTACCAACGCCTGCACCACCGAAGAGTCCGATCTTTCCGCCCTTGGTGTAGGGTGCGAGCAGATCAATGACTTTGATGCCAGTCACCAGAAGTTCGGTTGCTGTTGACTGCTGGTCAAATGCAGGTGCGTCGCCGTGGATCGCACGACGCTCTGTCGCGTTGACCGGGCCTTGCTCGTCCACAGGCTCGCCCACGACGTTCAGGATGCGACCCAAAGTTGCGTTGCCAACTGGGACCGAGATCGGTTCGCCCAGGTCCGTAACGATCTGGCCGCGGACCAGACCTTCGGTCGCGTCCATAGCGATTGCGCGAACTGTGTTTTCGCCCAGGTGCTGAGCCACTTCCAGAATCAGTCTGTTACCGTTGTTATCGGTTTCAAGCGCATTCAGAATTTGGGGCAGCTCGTCGCCGAACTGCACGTCAACAACAGCGCCAATGACCTGGGTCACTTTGCCTTTTGCGTTTGCCATATCTCTGGTCTCTCCGGTCGTTTAGAGCGCTTCCGCGCCCGAAATAATTTCAATCAGCTCGTTCGTGATCACTGCTTGACGCGAACGGTTATATTGGATGGTCAGACGATCGATCATGTCGCCCGCATTTCGCGTCGCGTTGTCCATGGCGCTCATCCGTGCGCCCTGCTCGGACGCCGCATTCTCAAGCAACGCCGTAAAGATCTGCGTGGCGATCCCGCGCGGCAGAAGATCAGCGAGGATCTCGGTCTCGTCGGGCTCGTAGTCGTAGACGGTCGACTCGCCGGCATCGTCTGGGACTTCGAACAACGCAGGAATGATCTGCTTTTCGGTCGGCTTTTGCGTAACGACGTTTTCGAACTCGGAATAGAAGATCGTTGCGACGTCGAATTCGGATGCGTCAAAGCGCGTCAGCACTTCTTCCGCGACGATTTGAGCATTGGCGTAGCCAATACGCTTGATGTCGCTAAAGTCGACGTGGCCGATCAGATGAGCACCAAAATCACGGCGCAACTGCTCGCGGCCCTTCTTGCCGACAGTCAGGATCTTCACCGTCTTACCTTCGGCGACCAACTTGGTGGCTGCAATCTTCGCGATCTTGACGATCGACGAGTTAAAGCCGCCGCAAAGTCCACGTTCCGCAGTCATGACAACCAACAGGTGCGTTTGATCACCGCCGGTGCCGCTCAGCAGCTTCGGCGCGCTGTCGCTGTCGCCAACGGACGACGCAAGTTCGGCCATCACAGCGTTGAACCGCTCGGCGTAGGGCCGGGCCGCAGCCGCAGATTCTTCCGCCCGCCGCAGTTTCGCGGCGGCGACCATCTGCATCGCCTGCGTGATCTTCCGGGTCGATTTGACCGAGCTGATCCGATTTTTTAGGTCCTTGAGGTTGGGCATCTATCCCTATCCTTCCGGGCGATTAATCTCAGGCGAAATCTTTGGCGAAGTCTTCGATCGCAGCTTTCAGCCTGTCGGCTGCATCGCCTTTGATCTTTGGATCGTCGTTGGTGATCCAATCAATAACGTCGCTGTGCTTTGCATGCATATGCGCCAGAAGGCCGCTCTCAAAGCGGCTGACGTCCGACAAAGGAAGTTTGTCAAGATAGCCGTTCGTGCCGGCGAAAATGGCAACCACGATCTCTGCATTGGTCAATGGCGAATACTGCGGCTGCTTCATCAATTCGGTCAGACGCGCGCCACGGTTCAGCAGACGCTGGGTCGAGGCATCAAGGTCGGAACCAAACTGTGCAAAGGCGGCCATTTCACGATACTGCGCGAGCGAGAGTTTAACAGGACCAGCGACAGACGACATCGCTTTTGTCTGAGCAGAAGAGCCCACACGCGACACCGACAAACCGGTGTTCACAGCAGGGCGGATACCCTGGAAGAACAATTCGGTTTCAAGGAAGATCTGACCATCGGTGATCGAGATCACGTTGGTTGGAATAAAAGCCGATACGTCGCCACCTTGGGTTTCGATGATAGGCAGAGCCGTCAACGAGCCACTGCCATTGTCTTCGTTCAGCTTGGCCGAACGCTCCAACAGGCGGGAGTGAAGATAGAATACGTCGCCAGGATAGGCTTCGCGGCCCGGTGGACGGCGCAGCAAGAGCGACATCTGACGATAGGATACAGCCTGCTTGGACAAGTCATCATAAATGATCAGCGCATGGCGGCCATTGTCACGGAAGTGCTCTGCCATCGCGGTTGCCGCGTATGGTGCAAGGAACTGCATCGGTGCCGGGTCGGATGCGGTTGCCGCCACAACGATCGTATACTCCATGGCGCCGCTCTCTTCGAGGCGCTTTACCAGCTGCGCCACTGTGGAGCGCTTCTGGCCGATCGCCACGTAGACGCAATAAAGCTTTTTGCCTTCGTCGTCGCCTGCAGCTTCGTTGTAGGACTTCTGGTTCAAAATAGCGTCAAGTGCGACGGCAGTCTTGCCAGTCTGACGGTCACCAATGATCAATTCTCGCTGACCACGGCCAATCGGGATCATTGCGTCAACGGATTTGAGGCCAGTCGCCATTGGTTCGTGAACCGATTTACGCGGAATGATACCCGGCGCTTTTACGTCAGCGACACGACGCTCTGTGGTCTCAATCGGACCTTTGCCATCAATCGGATTGCCAAGGCCGTCAACGACACGCCCCAGAAGCGCGTCACCTGCAGGCACGTCTACGATCGAATTCGTGCGCTTTACAGTGTCGCCTTCTTTAATGTCGCGGTCAGACCCAAAGATGACGATACCGACGTTATCGCTTTCCAAGTTCAGCGCCATGCCCATGATGCCGCCAGGGAATTCGACCATTTCACCGGCCTGGACGTTGTCGAGGCCGTAGACGCGGGCGATGCCGTCGCCAACGCTCAGCACGCGTCCAACTTCGGCAACTTCGGCTTCCTGGCCGAAATTCTTGATCTGGTCCTTCAGGATCGCAGAAATTTCTGCTGCTTGGATCGCCATTTATCCGACCTCTTTCATAGTGTTCTGGAGTGCTGCGAGCTTGGAACGAACCGACGTATCGATCATTTTCGAGCCCACTCTGACAATTAAACCGCCGATGAGGCTTTCATCGACGGTAACATTCATTTTTACAGTTTTGCCAACCGACACCTTCAGCGTTTCGGCAAGCTTGGTTCTTTGATCGTCACTGAGCGCGCGTGCGGCCTGCACCTCGGCGGTGACTTCGCCTTTTTCGTCCGCGATCAGATCCCGCAGAACAGCCATCAGATGCGGCAAGACGAAGAGGCGTCGCTTGGACGACATCAACTTCAGGGTAGAGGCGACAGTATCGCTCAGGCCCATTTTGTCGGCGAGGGCGGCGATGGCGCGCGCCTGATCATCGCGACTGTAGATCGGCGAATGGATCAGCGCTCGGAAGTCTTCGCTGTCGTTCAGCGCGCCTTCCAGCGTGTCGATATCGCGTTCCAGCGCGTCGAGCGCATTGCCGTCCTTGGCCAGCTCAAAAACGGCTGAACCATAACGGGCGGCAATACCGGTCGAGATTGACGATGATTCTGACACGAGACCCCTTCCGCGTAATTCTTTTTGTTTCCTTGCGACATAGCACTGACAGACTGCCAACCAAGCCGCACATCCCCAGCCCGGT
>NZ_JBVCWP010000134.1:0-10469 GCF_057460485.1 Boseongicola sp. | reverse complement strand
TAGAACGGGAGAATCACCGGCAAAAGGAACGCTCATGCCTTGTTTAGTCAAATCCGCGCATACTGGCACCATCAGATGGCTAGGTCGGGTCACCGCGCCAGAGATCAACATCAGGTCCGTAGCGTTAACTGATGCGCTAGCCACGTTTGCCGGTGTGGTTGGAGAAGCGCATTCAGGTACGACGCGCGCGTCTTGCGTGCGCGTGACTATGTTGCACCCCAAGGGCACGGAAATTCGAAACTCCCGTCAACTGTCTATTCTTTCCACGGAGGAAAACGCCGAAATAGCCACCAAAATTGGGTTAGAGGAATTGGATCCGACGTGGCTTGGCGCGTCAATCGTGATCGAAGGCATCCCAGACTTCACCCACATCCCGCCAGGATCCCGCCTGCAGACGGAGATGGGCACGACATTTACCGTGGATCTGGAGAACGCGCCGTGCAACTGGCCAGCCAAGGAGATCGAAACGGATCGCCCGGGCCATGGAAAGGCATTTAAGCAGGCCGCCAACGGGCGGCGCGGGGTCACAGCCTGGGTCGAGCGACCTGGACCGCTGAGTGTGGGCGATACGGTGGAATTATTTGTCCCAACACAGCGTGCTTGGGCACCGGAGTAGAGCACCTTTAACCGGTTCAACGCGGTCGACATCCGTGGTGTTTCAGGATGCGATGCAATGCGCTTCAGGTCATTGGTTGGGTGGTAGCCGAAATCCGGCTACCTTTGCACCTGTCAGACGGACTGCCATCGGGATGATTTTTTCTTGCGCCCCACATGGAAGACTGAGTTTGCGGCTGAATTCACGCTTATGACGCGTTGAATTGATCAATCATTCCGTCCCAGATGGGAACGAGATCCATCAGGCCGTCCCAGAACCCCTGATCACGGCGCCGGTCGAAATCTCGGACGGACGTGCCTTGTTGTTCCACCCAAGTGTAATAGCCCAAGTTAAACATACGCTCGCGATCTATCCGAGTCATCTCGATCATATGATCCGTAGACGCGCCTAAAATTGCCTGGCCAAAACTTTCGGCTGCGCCGAGTTTGTTGAACCCGTTTGCGTAGTATTTTTCCTCAGCGAGGCGCTGTTCGGAGTGGTACATGTCCGCGCCATCTGTGGCGATTGTCAGGACAACATCATTAGCTCCAAGCCCCATATATTTGGCGTATTTAATTGCCCCCAAGACGTTTGCGATTGATGACAGACCAAGATTGCCCAAGCTAGCCAAATCCCGCTGGCCAAGGCTGCGCCGTTCGGTCAAATATTCGCGCCCCGGTGTCGTATTAAAAACCAGATTCAAACCGTCGCAGGCACGATCCGATACACCAATAGCGAAATCTGAGTTCATCACATTGTGAATTAGTGGCACATGCTTGTCACCGATGCCCTGAATGTTGTGCTCGCCATAGCCGTTATACAGCAGCGTCGGGCACTCCAACGCTTCGATCACGCCGGTCTGAGTACCTAGGGCGTTTTTCAGATGGTCGCCGGCTGCAAGTGTTCCAGCAGAGCCTGATGCAGCAACAAACGCTCGGGCTGTCAGACCGCCCGGTGCGTTCACATGGTTGAATATACATTCTAACGCCGGGCCGGTGACAGCCCGGTGGATGATATAATTCCCGTATTCACCAAACTGATTCAAGATTAGGTTTTCTGGATCCTTCTCAAGCACATGGCATGCATCATAGATTTCTTTGACGTTACTTTCTGTCCCGGGTGTGCGGTAAATGTCTGCCGGGTCCGCCAGCCAACGGTTCAGCCAGTCAAAACGTTCCTGGCTCATCCCTTCGGGCAGCACGGCCACTGATCGACACCCAAGTAAAGTCGCGATGGCAACGCCACCGCGACAATAATTACCGGTCGAGGGCCAGACAGCCCGATGCCTCGTGGCATCGAAACTGCCAGACATCAGCCGAGGGATCAGACAGCCATAGGCAGCCAGTACCTTGTGCGTGTGGATCATTGGAAAGCGGTTACCCAGCGCCACTACAATCTTCGCTTTAACTCCGGTCAACTCTTCGGTCAGGACCATATGATCTGGAACATCGCTAAAACCACGCCGATCCGAGGCGTTGTGCCAATTTACCCGGAACAGGTTTCGAGGATCGGCTGCGTCTGGGTCTACATCGGCGATGTCTTTGAACTTCTCGGCCAAATGACATTTCGGATCCGCAAGATCAGAAATCCTGGGCAAGACAACTTTCATTTCACGAAGGCGATTTACGCTGCGCTCATAGGCCTCGGGGTCTATAATCTCAGTTTCTAATCCTGGTATCATCGCAGATGCCTTCTCGGTACAAAACTTGATTGCAAATGTGGTTTAATTCGCGTCCAGCACTGCTCGCAGAAACTGCTTTGTGCGATCGTTTTGCGGATCGTCAAAAAGTTGATCCGGCGTGCCTTGTTCGGCGATCTTGCCTGCGTAGAAGAAACAGACCCTGTCGGAAATTTCGCGAGCAAAACCCATCTGGTGGGTAACCATAATCATCGTCAGGTTATGTTCGCTGTTCAGCGAGCGGATTACGTTCAGGACTTCACCGATAACTTCGGGGTCCAGCGCCGAAGTGACCTCGTCCAGCAACATCACCTTTGGGCGCATTGCCAATGCCCGTGCAATTGCCACGCGTTGTTGCTGGCCACCGGACAATCGTGACGGATGCTGATCTTTCTTTTCATACATCCCAACTAACCGCAGCAGATCAATCGCGCGGTCTTCGGCTTCATCGCGGTTCATTCCCAGCACTTGGATTGGAGCCTCGATGCAGTTTTGCAGCGCGGTCATATGCGGAAACAGGTTGAATTGCTGAAACACCATTCCAATGCCAGTTCGTTTCTGACGTAGGTATTTTTCATTGGCGACCACCAGCCCGTTGCCCTTGGGCATATGGGTCAGTGGATCGCCGTCCAAATAGATCACACCATCATTAATCGCCTCGAGCGTCATCAAGACGCGTAGAACCGTCGTTTTGCCAGACCCGGAAGGCCCGATGATGGAGACCATTTCATTGTGACCAACATCAAGGTTCAGTTGATCCAAGACAGTCAGATCGCCGTAGCGCTTGGTCACGTCCGCAAAGCGGACCAAAGGGCCTCCTTCGGGCAGGACAAGCGGGTGTTTTGTATCCATGATTGGTATTCGACCTTTAGTGCTTAATTTTGCCCTGATGTCGGGCAACGGCGGCTTCAAGTCGGCGCAGCCCCAATGCCGTGGGCAAGGAGATAATGAGGAAGATAAACCCGACCATCGTATAGGGTTCCAGATAGCGATAGGTTTCTGCACCAAGCGCATTTGCAGTGTGCATCAGTTCTGCGACCCCGATGGTGGCCAACAGCGGTGTGTCTTTGAATATGCCCACTAGATAGTTGCCCATTCCGGGCAAAGCGATTGGAAAGGCCTGCGGCAGGATCACCCTACGATAAGTGTAAACCGTAGAAAAATTCAGGGCGCGGCAGGCTTCCCACTGGGTCTTTGGAACGCCTTCCAATGCACCGCGATAAACCTCTGACAGGTAGGTTCCGAAATGCAGACCAATCGTCAACATCGCAGAGGTCCATGCAGACAAGGTAACACCGAACTGCGGTGCTACGAAGAAGACGAAGAAAAGCTGTACCAACAATGGGGTCGAACGCACAAATTCCACCAACTCGCGCACAACGATGTTTACAACGCGATAAGGGGTTTGCTGTCCGAACATCAGGATCAGCCCGACAACCATTGCAATAGCATAGCCCGCACCAGCAGCCAGTAATGTGTTGCCCGTGGCCCAAAGCATCCGAGGCAGAATTTCTATTGCGAATTCCCAACGCCATTCCATCAGTGTGCCCTCATGATTTACCGACCTTGCGTGCTGCCAGAACTTCCAGCCAACGCAGGAACGGTATTAAGGCAAAGCGTGCCATCGCGTAGTACACCAACAAGGCAGTGCCAAAAACCTGAGCGGACAGCCATGTCGTTGCGTTGAGCTGTTTGGCGACAAACATCAAATCGACCACTGTAATCAATGCAACCAATGCCGTTGCCTTTAGCAATTCCACCGTCAGGTTTGCGGCTGGCGGCAAGATGATTGTGAATGTCTGCGGGATAATGATCCGGCGGATCCGTTGCTTGGAAGAGAAGTTCAGCGCCAGCGCCGCTTCCCATTGGGCTTTTGGAACGGCTTGAATGCCGCCGCGCACCACTTCGGCCCCATAGGCACCAAAGTTCAGACCAAGAGCAATGACACCGGACATGAACGGCGACAAGGTCAGGCCCATCAACGGGAGTACATAGTATATCCAATATAGCTGGACCAACAGGGAAGTGCCGCGAAAAAACTCAATGTATACAAAAGCTACGCCTTGAATTGGCTTGCTATTTGTTATTCGCATCAAGCCGAAGATGATCGAGATCGTGACAGCCAAAAGCAGCGCGCAGATCATCACACTGACCGTCATAACCGCACCGGATGCCATCTTGGGCAGATACTGAATCAGGAATTCCCAATAGTTCACGATGCGGCCTTGTCTGGGTGGTAGACTGGATCAGGCAGCATATTTGCGCCGCCTGATCCGAGTATTATGGTCTAGCGATTTGCACAGGCAAATTCGGTCGAGGCATCTTCACCGGGAAGTTGAAATTCGGTGTAACCATACTCGGCTGTATTTGCCATCCAAGCCTCTCCACCGACAACCTTGGCCATTGCTTCGTTGAACGCTGCCAGGAAATCAGTGTCTGAATGGCGCATGCCAATACCGACCCAGTTCTTGGTCCACTCGGGCATATCGGCCGGATTGGTCACTTCAAATTTTCCATTCGACTTGTCGACATGTTCTTTGGCGCCAAAGAATGTCTGAACCGCAACATCAGCACGGCCCGCGTTCATCGCCGCAAGAATCTCGACCTCGCCAGCCACCAGCATCATCTGGTCCTCTGGTACGCCCTCTTTTTTGGCGGCTTCTACAGTGTTGAAGCCAGCACCAGTGACCAATTTGGCCCCGGTAGAGATCACGTCCTGATAGTTATGGATGCCTTTTGGATTGCCAGCGGGAACCAACATTGCGTCGCCGAAAAGTCCAATTGGATCCGAGAAGTTCATGTTCTCACAACGGCTTTTCAGAATATACATGCCGCCGGTGATGATGTCATAGCGATTGGCTTGCAAGCCAGGGATCAGACCGGCCCACTCATTCACCGATGTCTCGTAATTGGTGATCCCCATTTCTTCAAGCACTACCAATGCAATTGCGTTCACGAAGCCTAAAGGCTCGCCATTATCGCCTGGGTACGCCCAAGGAATAGCTGTCGCGAAGCCAAGACGGATAGGTTCACCTGCGTTTATTCTATCTGACAATTCGTCTGCCGTTGCCGCTTGGGCAGTTCCAATCAGCAGAGCGCCTACCATCACGGATAGAGCTTTTGACTTTAAGTTCTGAAGCATTCTATTTCACCTCTTTCTCTTACATTCACATGCTGGGGAATGAAAAACCAATCACCGCCCCAAGTTTTCCCAGCTTATCGCAGAGAGACTTGATCATTTTAGGCATATATTTGCACAAGTGTATCGCAAAATAGCACTTTGTGTGATCAAAATGAACCTAAATAGCATGTATTCATGACCGGATAACATCAAAATGGAACTGAGCCAGATTGAACGAACCATTCTACGTATGCTTCAAGCCAACTCTCGCACCAAACTAGAAGATATTGCGATCGAAGCGGGTGCTTCGATTCCAACAATTCAGCGTAAAATTCGCCACTTTCGGAACACCGGTATCATCCGCGGAGAAATGGTAGAACTGGACCCCGAAGCAGTCGGACTGCAAATGACATTTTTGATCTTGGTCGAGTTGGAACGCGAACGAGTTCAGCATTTAGACGCTTTCCGCACGAAGATGCGGTCAGAGCCGCAAATTCAGCAATGCTATTATATTACTGGCGAAGCCGACTTCGCCTTGATCGCATTGGCCAAGGATATGAAAGAATATCAGGCTCTTATTCAGCGGCTATTTTTTGACGACATGAATGTAAAACGTTTTCGTACGTCAGTTGTTATGGACAGCACAAAAACCGGCCTGACGGTACCCATTTGAACGACACGATTTTTGAGTAATACAATTAACAGATCAATGTCCGACGCACCGTCAGAGCAAACTGACTTGAGGCGAGGCGGGGCAACGAATAAGCTTTTGTGGATGAGAAAACGTAGTCCGTTTCGCTATTTCAATACGTGCCCACAAGCCATCGGCGTGGCGGTGATGATGTCTATCGGGTTTCTGCTATCGCTAAGGAACGTGGAAGATCCCTTGTATGAGCGTGGGATGGAGATCAGCGATGAAGGCGTGCGGTCTTGGTGGAACTGTTTTGGCTCAATGCTTGTTGAGGCCCGCATGAATTGAGCCGACCGGGTGTGATTTTACTCGAACGGGCAAGGGCACTTGGACGAGTTATTTGTGAAGATCAGCAGTAAGGCGCACTACTTGTGGCGCGCCGTTGCTCATGATGGAGAGGTCCTGGAGAGCGGAGTTGAAATTCATTAGAAAATCAATCAAGCGATACGGTAATCAAGAAGTGATCGTGACAGATAATCTCCGATCATATGGCGCAGTGACTGAAGTTGTCGGCCATGCTCCGAAACAGGAAACGGGATGCTGGCTCAACAATCGCGCCGAGAATTCTCACCTGCCATTTCGAAGGCGAGACAGAGCCTAGATCTTCGATCTAGGCGCATGCGAAGTTTGCATAAATTTTTCACCGCTCAGGCTTCCGTCCATGGGAATTTCAAATAGGAACGGCATCTCTACACTAGGGTCAATTTCAAGCCGAACCGCACCGCCGCTTTTGGCGAGTGGCGGTAATTTTGTTCGGCATATATTCACGCACTCAACAGTAAGCTGAGACGGGCTCGAATTAGCCTGGCGGCAACCATGAAGGGTTTGCGGAGAGAGGGTCTTGCTGAGGCGCACAACTGTAAGCGCGCAAGTTGACCATAGTATCCGCCCAAACGACATGCGGGAGGCTCATTTGAAGATCACATTGGCTTCGTCACAAAATTATTTGATCAATCGCCTTCGGGTGATCAGTTAATGGTTCATACCCCTCTTCCGTTATGATGAAACTGTCCCCAACTTGGGCGCGGAATGTATCCACACTGACAGAACCATCGACCGCAAGAACCATGCCGGGTTGCAAAATAGTCGTGTCGCCCGTCACCAACTGCGGGGCCTCCAAGAAACTAAATCCCGTCGCGCGCCCGCATCTAAAGGGATACTCGAACCCTGCCTCCTGAATGACGTCTGCGTAAGCCGCGTGTACGCTCTCCGCGGTCACGCCGGGCCGCAACGCATCAAGGGCGGCTTTTTGGCTAGCCAGCGCAACTTCATAGACCTGCGCCTGTGACGTATCCGCGATCTCACCAATCCAGAACGTGCGATCAAATCCCAGCTTGAAACGATGGAAATTGGTCATGCCGCACAAGCACAGAAATACCGGCTCGCCCCGCCGCATGATTCGTGTCGTGGCACGGTGATGGGTCTTGGTGATCATCTCGCCGGAAGCCATGATTTGCAGAAAATGCGTGTTGGGCGACATATCGGCATCGTCGTAGTGCGCCGCTAAGAGCTCTGCAGACTTGCGCGTACCGGCTTGCGCTGTCGCAAGGGCAACCTCGTATTCCGCAACAGCATCCCCAATCGCCGCGCGGCCTGCCGCCATCATGGCGTCTGCAACTTGGCCTGCATGTCGCGCCAGTTGCAGTTCCTGCGCGGATTTGATCATGCGCATGTTTGACAGCAGCGGTGTTGCTGAGGCCAGGGTTTGCGCCCCGACCAGTTCATCGATATATTTGCGCACAAGCGCTGGCATATGGTTTGGCTCAATGGCAACGCGGTTGGCCCTTTCGACAGCTGCGGGTAATTCGGCACGCCATTCCTCGCCCATGCCGTCATTCCACGCGGCAATCGTGTCAACGCGGGCTGCGGCGTCGGCACTGTTGAGGTCGATTGTTGGGGTAATCAAAAGGCTCGGACCATCGCGATGCACGACCAATATAGTTGGGCGACCGAACTCCATGTGCAGATAGTCGTAGTAGCCCGTCAGGTAATAGACATTGTCGTCATCCGTAATGAGAGCAACGTCGATCCCATTCTCCGCAAGACAATTGCGAAATGCACTCATGCGCGGCTCGAACATAATTATGTCTCCTGTGTGCCGCTCTTCGGGAGGCGATCCCGGACAAGCTGCGCCCAGAACGCAGCACCGATAGGCAAAAGGTCATCGTTAAAGTCGTAATCCGCTGAATGCAGGGGCTGCCCACAGGGGCCTTCTTCGCCGTTCCCCATCAGCAAGAAGCACCCTAAAATAGCGTCTGAGAAATGCGCGAAATCTTCTGAGAAACTCATCGGCTCACAATTGCCGTTTGCCTTCAGACCAAGGGCACGCGCGGCATCGACCACCGCTTGCACCGGCTCCTCTGCATTAATGGTCTCGATGAATTCGGTGTTGAACGAAACGGACACCGATACGCCATGGGCGGCACCGATCCCTTTGGCAATCTGGCGCATCAGGCGGGCAACCGCCTCGCGGTCTCCGGGCATACGTGCGCGGACATCTCCCTTGAGCGTTGCGGTGCCCGGGAGGACGTTGCGCTGACCGTCGGTCAAAAACTCAGTCACAGACACGACCACGCCAGCACCCGGTGCCAATTTCCGCGATACGATTGTCTGCAAGGCCTGCACGATTTCCGCTCCAACCGTAATCGCATCAACCCCTACTTGTGGCATTGAAGCATGTCCGCCTTGCCCTTCGATCAAGATCTCAAATAGGCTTTCGCTGGAGCAGATTTGCCCTGCCCGCGTGGAGACTTGGCCAACGGGCACGCCAGGCAAATTATGAATGGCGTAAATTTCTTCAACTGGGAAGCGCTCCAACACGCCTTCCTCGATCATGGCCTGCGCCCCGAGCCCGTGTTCTTCATTCGGTTGGAACAGGAAAACCACAGTCCCGTCAAAGTCAGGATCAATTGCCAATGACGCCGCCGCGCCCAAAAGCATTGTCATATGACCGTCATGACCACAGGCATGCATGACCCCGGTGGTCTGGGAAACATAATTATGGGCGCTTGTCTCATGTATGGGCAGCGCGTCCATATCCGCCCGCAAGCCGATAGCTCTATTGCCTGACCCTCGTTTCAATATGCCGACGACGCCCGCGCCTTCGTGGACTTCCAGTCCGAGACTTTTCAATATCTCGGCTACGCGCGCTTTGGTCTGGTCCTCTGCAAAGCCAAGTTCGGGAGTGCGGTGAAATTCGTGGCGCAGCGCGATAAGGTCTATATGGTCCATTAAGTCGCTCGTATGTGTCAGTTTGAGAGTAACTTAACTGCAATTATTCCTTCTGAAGGCAAAAAGCGACTTTTTGAAGCGGGATTTTGAATACTTCCGCCGTTGGGGTTATTTTGAACGTGGATAATTGGCACAATTCTGACGTCTGCTAGGAACTTACGGCCTTGTTTCATGGAGCCAGAGGAGGTCGGAACGCGCCCTACCCGAGATGGATTTCAGGCGATGCGATCGAAATTGGGCCGGCCAAGTTCGGTCATCCGGTTAAGGATCCGGACGCCAATCCTGGCTTCTGTTTCCTGATTTTCAAACGAGCGCGCCTTGAGCTTAGGCCCGATGACGGTCTTCCAGCGGCCCATCAGTGTTTCACCCCGGCTGCGCCGATTGTAGCGCGATGCCTTCTGCCATGCCATCCGACCGTGCGCGTGTATCTCAGCAATATGGCGGTCACGAATTCTCGGGTTCCGGGCGGCGCCGGGGCTCAGGACCGCGTTCTTGGGTGGTGGAATCGTGAGTTTGATCGCCGAACCGAAGCGTTCGGTTAGAACGTCGCATGTTGGCTCTCCATCGTACGCTCCATCCGCCAGAAACAGGTCACCCGGGCCGGTGATCTGATCCAGCAGGCCCGGTAGGGCAGTCGGATCGGCAATGTCATCTGTGGTCAAATTGGAGCAGACGATCTGGCCACTGACAAGATCGAGGCCAAGGTGCAGCTTGCGCCAAGAGGGCACCCTCGCCGAAGATCCTCAGCCCTGTACTGTCCAGGACCGGTTTGGAATTCTTGGAAATAGCTCTATCAGACAAGCTCAGCCCGTTGCCTCTGCGTGACAAAGTCGTGTAATGCGGCACCGCGATCTCAACCCCCAGTAGGCCGGCGATGGAGCGCATCAAGCCTTCGGCCTGCCGCAGTGGTTGCTTGAAGATCATGCCAAAGGTCAGGCAGAGCTCAATCGCCGGCATTGTCAGAATAAATCTTCTTGAGGCGGGCAGGGTGGTTTCGCAGCCTTTGTTCATGACGAAAACACGCCCTTTCACAGCAGCCCGGAGATCATCCGCTTGGCGGTCATGATGGACGTTCGCTTTCCCCTTTCGCTCCGCAATGTCGAGGACCTGCTGCACGAGCGCGCCGTCGACATCAGCCACGAAACGGTGCGGG
>NZ_JBVCWP010000133.1:0-10525 GCF_057460485.1 Boseongicola sp. | reverse complement strand
AGATGGCCGTTGCAGGGGTCAACGAGCGTGCCGTCGGTCAGGCGCATTGAAGCGGCGGTCAAGGTTGAAATGTTCTGGATTGTGACGACGAGCAGCGCCAGCGCGGCAAACGTGCGGCCAACCTTGCAGCAGCGCACCCGCGAAGGGAGCGCCCATTCGGTGATGCAAGCAAGACGTGGTTGCTGGCACACCCCAGTCGACGGCTTTGTCGCCGCGCCATGTGAACGGACGCCACGCCAAAATCTCCGCTATTGGCCAAAAGCAGCGGTGAACTTGCCGCGAGGCGGCGGAACGCGCCATTTCAAGGAAGTCGCCCGTTGGGAATGGCTAGGCTGGGTTTGAGGCGGACATTCGGCGCTAAGACAACTCCGCACTTGGAATAACGGGGAAGAAATGCGCCTGCGACCAGAGGCCGAACCAACTGGTTCCTTCGACGTCATGGTGTGCTCCGATGTCGACCAAACGGTAGAAGCTTTTGCGGTCGATGAGGGCTTCAAGATCGGCGCGGATCAGGACGTAAGGCGCGGGTTCTCCGGTTTGTGCGTCACGTTCTACGCGGATCGGGTGGGCGCGGCCTGCGGTAGCGGTATCGCCGAGGTTGGTCTCGAAAGTGAGGGTTTGGTTGGGGCCTGTTCCGGTCGCAGTGAAGTCGACGGCGACGAAGGGGGCGTCATCAACCTGGATGCCGACTTTCTCAACAGGCGTGACAAGGACGTAACGATCGCCGTCTTTTCGCAGGATTGTGGAGAAAAGGCGCACAAGCTCGGGGCGGCCAATGGGTGTGCCGAGATAAAACCACGTCCCGTCGCGTGCAATCCGCATGTCGATATCGCCGCAATCAGGCGGATTCCACAGGTGTACAGGCGGCAATCCGCGTGTTTTTACGGCGCGCGCGCTTGCGGCAATGCCTTCCGCACTGGGTTTCACGATGTTTTGTGCCATTTCCTCTTTTGCCATTTGTTCAATACGCCATACTTGGGTCTAGTAAGATCATAGAATATTTGGAGCCCGTTGCCATGACAGAAACCCCTGACCTTGTCGCCGAGATTGAACAGCTGGGCGAAAAGCTTGCTACGGCGAAGGCGAGCATCACCAACCGGTTCATTGGGCAGGAGCGCGTGGTCGACCTTGTTTTAAGCTCGATCCTGTGTGGTGGGCATGGGCTTTTGGTCGGTTTGCCGGGGCTTGGAAAAACGCGGCTGGTGGATACGCTGTCCACTGTATTGGGCCTTGATGGCAAGCGGGTGCAGTTTACGCCCGATTTGATGCCAGCGGATATTCTGGGATCGGAAGTTCTGGAAACCGGTCCCGATGGCAGTCGCGCGTTCAAGTTTATTAAGGGCCCGATTTTCTGTCAGCTCTTGATGGCCGACGAGGTGAACCGGGCGTCTCCGCGAACGCAGTCGGCGTTGTTGCAGGCGATGCAGGAAAAGGCCGTGACAGTGGCGGGCGTGCCGCATGATTTGCCAGCGCCGTTTCATGTTCTGGCAACACAGAACCCGATCGAGCAGGAAGGCACCTATCCGTTGCCGGAAGCACAGCTGGACCGGTTTATTGTTCAGATTGATGTGCCCTATCCGGATCGCGACACCGAGCGTAATATTTTGATGGCGACGACCGGGTCAGCTGAAGCGGTTTCAACGCGGGTGTTTTCGCCGCAAGAACTTATGGCGGCGCAGGCTTTGGTGCGTCAGATGCCGGTGGGCGAGGCTGTGGTTGAGTTGATCCTTGATCTGGTACGCGCCTGTCGCCCGGAGGAACCGGGTGCCAGCGATATCGTGCGCGAGAATGTTGGTTGGGGGCCGGGGCCACGGGCGGCGCAGGCTTTGATGCTGACGGTGCGCGCCCGCGCGTTGCTTGAGGGAAGGCTGGTGCCGTCAATCGAAGATGTGGCGGCGATGGCGACACCGGTTCTGACGCACCGCATGGCGCTGACGTTTGCCGCACGTGCACGCGGTCTCGAATTGAACACTGTGATAAGACAGGTGACCGAAGTTGTGACCCGCACGGAGGCGGCCGCGTGAGAGACGTCGCGCGCTTAAGGCAGGATGCCGAGACCCTCGCGGGCTCGTTCCCTCCGCTTCTGGCGGCAGCGGAGCATTTGGCGTCAAGCGTCATGGCGGGCGAGCATGGGCGACGGCGTGTGGGGCAGGGCGATCAGTTCTGGCAGTACCGCCCCAGCCATGCAGGCGACGAGGCGCGCGCGATCGACTGGCGGCGCTCGGCGCGGTCGGACGATGGTTTGTTCGTGCGCGAAAAGGAATGGCAGGCGGCGCAGTCCGTGATGATCTGGCTTGATGCGGGTCAGTCGATGGAGTTTTCGTCCGATGCATCCCTGCCGACCAAGGCAGATGAGGCGCGTCGGTTGTGTCTGGCTTTGGCGGTATTGCTTATCCGGGGTGGCGAGCGGGTCGGGTTGACCAACGCAGGCCTGCCGCCGCGCGCGGGGCAGGTGCAACTGATGCGTCTGACGGCATCCTTGGCGGAAAGTGCTGCGGCGGCTGAGTATATCGCACCGGAATTGCGCGGTGTGCCGGGGCGGTCGCGCGCGGTGTTTGTGTCTGATTTTCTTGGGGATATTGCGCCTGTAAGTACAGCTTTGACGCGGGCGGCAGACCGGGGCGTTGATGGCGCGTTGGTGCAGGTTCTTGATCCGCAAGAAGAAGCCTTTCCGTTTAATGGACGCACAATTTTTGAAAGTATTGGGGGAACCTTGGCGCACGAAACGCTGAAAGCGGGCGATTTGCGCGACCGGTATCTGGAGCGGTTGGCGGCGCGCAAAGACGAGTTGCAGGCTTTGGCGCGGGCCACGGGGTGGCAATTTCATTGCCATCACACGGACAAGTCGGCGTCGGGCGCTTTGCTTTGGCTTTATGGCGCTTTGGAGCGCGTGCACTGATGTGGAGCATTGGCCCCATAGGATTTAGTGCGCCGTGGCTTTTGCTGGGCCTGATCGCTTTGCCCATCCTCTGGATATTGCTGCGCGCTGTACCGCCTGCACCGATCCGGCGGCGGTTTCCGGGTGTCGCGCTGTTGGTTGGGCTGACGGACGAGGAAACCCAGACGGACCGCACGCCTTGGTGGTTATTGCTGTTGCGCACGCTGGCGGTTGCGGCTGCGATTATCGGGTTTGCGGGGCCGGTTTTGAACCCGCAGGAGCGGCAAGCGGGTGACGGGCCATTGTTGGTGCTGATGGACGGCACCTGGGCCGGGGCGTCGGATTGGACCCGGCGGTTAGAACGCGTTGATAGCGCCTTGGGCGAAGCCGCGCAGGCCGGGCGTGAAACGGCTGTGATTGTTTTGACAGATCTCCCGGCAGGAGACGTGCCATTTCGATCGGCGGATGTATGGCGCGCGGAATTGCCGGGGCTGGCGCCTGCGGCTTGGGCTCCGGACGGGGACGTCGTGGCAGATTGGGCCGACGGGCTTGGGTCTGGATTTGATACGTTCTGGGTGTCGGATGGGTTATCCTATGCATGGCACGATGGACTTTTGGAAGTGCTTCAGGGCGCGGGCGCGGTTTCGGTGTTCGAGGCGCAGCGGCCGGTATTGGGGCTTCGGCCCGCGCGGTTTGCGGATGGCGCGATTGCGTTGGAAGCTGTGCGAAGCCGTGCCAGTGGCGCCTCTGAGGTCACGGTGATCGGGCATGGGCTTGATCCGTCAGGCACGCCCCGGCAATTGGCCAGTGCGACGTTTGAATTTGGCGATGGCGAGGACGTGGCGTCTTTGGCCTTGTCTCTGCCGCCTGAGTTGCGCAACCGGATCACGCGCTTTGAATTGTCAGGACAGCGGTCGGCGGGCGCGGTCAGCCTGACGGATGACGCCCTGCAACGGCGCGAGGTGGCATTGCTGGCTGCGCGCGACGAACGCGAGGGGCTGCAACTTTTGACGCCAACGCATTATCTTGAGCAGGCGCTGTTGCCGAATGCGGATCTGATCGAGGGCGATATCGGTGACATTGTCTTGGCGAACCCTGACGTGATTGTTTTGGCCGACATTGCGACCTTGGCCGCGGGCGAGACGGAAGCAATTGAAGGTTGGGTGCGCGCGGGCGGCATTTTGGTGCGGTTCGCGGGGCCTCGGCTGGCGGCGTCTGATGTGGGGCGCGACAGCGAGGCTATTTTGATGCCGGTGCGTTTGCGTGCAGGCGGGCGAAACGTTGGCGGCGCGATGTCGTGGGGCGAGCCGAAGGCGTTGCGTGGCTTCTTGCCGCAAAGCCCGTTTTTCGGCTTGGCCGTGCCCCAGGATGTCGCCGTATCCGCGCAGGTGATGGCGCAACCCGATCCGACGTTGGCCTCGCGCACCATCGCGGCGTTAAGCGATGGCACGCCTTTGGTCACAAGGAAGCGCTTGGATGCGGGACAAGTTGTCTTGTTTCATGTGACCGCCAATGCCGAATGGTCGACTTTGCCGCTGTCGGGTTTGTTTGTGCAGATGCTGGAGCGTCTTGCAGTGTCGTCGACACCGGATGCTGTGACAGCGGAAGATTTGGCCGGGACGGTCTGGACGGTGGATCAGGTTTTGACGGCGACAGGACAGATCGAGGACGCGGGCGCATTGTTCGGGGTTGCGGGCGAGGAGCTTGCGGAAGGCGCGCTAGGGGCGGACTTGCCGCCCGGGCTTTATGTGGGCGAGGACCGGCGGATTGCGCGGAATGTGATCGGGGCCGCGGATCGTCTTGAGCGGGTTGTCTGGCCCGCCGATGTGCCGGTTGAGGGCTTGGCGGTGACGGGTGAAACGCCGCTGAAGGGTCTTGCTCTGGCATTGGGCATGTTGGCGTTGATGGTGGATATTCTGGCGTCGCTTTGGCTGTCGGGTCGGTTGAGCGGACCACGGGCGCAGGGGGTTGCTTTGATCGTGGCTGCGATGTTGATGGTGGCCCCTGACGCGCGCGCGCAGGAGACGGTTGAGGACATTGAGAAGGCGTTGCTGGCGGCGTCTGAGTTGTCTTTGGGCTATGTGGTGACGGGCAATCGGCGGGTCGATGGGACGTCTGGTGCCGGCCTTCGGGGGCTGTCGAGCGTGTTGTTCCGGCGGACGTCGATCGAGCCAACGGACCCGTCTGCAGTGAATTTGGAGACGGATGAGTTGTCAGTCTATCCGTTCCTCTACTGGGCGGTGACGCCGGATCAGCCCCGCCCTTCGACCGAGGCTTATGCAAAGCTGAACCGCTATTTGCGCACCGGAGGCATGATCCTGTTTGATACGCGCGATGCGGATACCGCACGGTTTGGCGGCTCAAGCCCCAACGGGCGCAAGTTGCAGGAACTGGCTTTGCCGCTGGACGTGCCGCCTTTGGAACCGATCCCAAGCGATCATGTGCTAACGCGGACGTTCTATCTGTTGCAGGACTTTCCGGGACGTCACGCAAGCCCGGACGTCTGGGTGGAAGCTGCCCCTGCGGACGCGGAACGCGCGGACGGAATGCCGTTTCGCAATCTCAATGACAACGTAACGCCGGTGATTATCGGCGGCAACGACTGGGCGTCGGCATGGGCAATGGATGCGGCGGGCGCGCCGATGTATCCAGTGGGGCGCGGCTTTGCTGGCGAGCGACAGCGCGAGATTGCCTACCGCTTTGGGGTGAACCTGATCATGCATGTGCTGACCGGGAACTATAAGTCGGATCAGGTCCATGTGCCTGCGCTGCTGGATCGGTTAGGGCAGTAATGGAAACCGGAACGATCCTCTTTGATCCGCTGTTGCCCTGGCCCGCGGTTCTTGCCGGGGCGATGTTGGCGGCGCTGTTTGTCGGTATTGCTGTCTGGCGCGGGCTTGCGGGCTGGTGGCTGCGCGGAATGGCGTTTGGGGTGTTGGTTTTGGCTTTGGCCAATCCGTCACTTCAGGTCGAAGATCGCGAGGCGTTGAGCGATATTGTTTTGTTGGTTGTGGACGAGAGCGCGAGTCAGGCGATTTCGGATCGGCCTGAGCAGATCACGCAGGCGATTGCTGGGGTTGAGGCCGAGATTGCGCGGCTGGACAACACCGAATTGAGGATTGTCACGCTTGGGGATGGCGAGGGCGATCAGGGCACGTTGCTGATGGGGGCTTTGGCCAATGCGATGGCCGAGGAGCCTCGGTCGCGACTTGCGGGGGCTATTTTGCTGACCGATGGTCAGTTGCATGACATCGAGCGCAGCCCCGATTTGCCTGCACCATTGCATGCGCTGCTGACCGGGCGTTCGAGCGATTGGGACCGCCGGTTGATGGTCCAAAACGCGCCTGCCTTTGCGATTTTGGATGAGCCTGTGACGCTGACGTTGCGGATTGAGGATCAGGGTGCGGTGCCCGTTGGTCTGCCCGAGCGCGCCGAGATTGAAATTGCCGTGGATGGTGCCGAGCCACAGCGGTTTACCGTGCCTGTGGGCGAGGATCTGGAGCTGCCGATCACGCTGCAGCACGGTGGCATGAACGTGATCCAGTTCACGCTGCCCGAGCAATTGGGCGAGCTGACGACACGCAACAATGCCGCCGTTGTCCAGATCAACGGGGTGCGGGATCGGTTGCGGGTTTTACTGGTGTCGGGGGAACCCCATGCGGGCGAGCGGACGTGGCGGAATTTACTGAAATCGGATGCCTCGGTCGATCTGGTGCATTTCACGATCTTGCGTCCGCCGGAAAAGCAAGACGGCGTGCCGGTCAACGAATTGTCTTTGATCGCCTTTCCGACGCGTGAGTTGTTTTTGGATAAGGTCGACGAGTTTGATCTGATCATTTTCGACCGCTACAAGCGGCGCGGGATTTTGCCGGCGATCTATCTCGATAACGTGCGGCGTTATGTGGAAGACGGCGGGGCGCTTTTGATTGCGGCAGGGCCAGACTTTGCGACAGCGGATTCGATTTATCGTTCGCCTTTGGCCGAAATTATTCCCGCAGCGCCTTCGGGGCGGGTGTTGGAAGAAGCCTATTTGCCGACCGTCACAGACATCGGTCAGCGCCATCCCGTGACCGAAGGGTTCCAACCCGAGGTTGAGGGCGATGATGCGCCGTGGGGGCAGTGGCTGCGGATTATTGATGTTGTGCCGGAGAGCGGGACGGCCGTGATGTCGGGTATTGATGAGCGCCCGTTGCTGGTGCTGGACCGTGTCGGGGAGGGGCGTGTGGCGCTTTTGGCATCGGATCACGCCTGGCTGTGGTCGCGCGGGTACGACGGCGGTGGGCCGCAGTTGGAATTGCTGCGGCGTCTGGCGCATTGGATGATGAAGGAACCCGACCTTGAGGAGGAGGCGCTGAGCGTTATGGCCGAAGGCCAGACGATGGTGATC
Organism: Boseongicola sp.; assembly: GCF_057460485.1. Classification (NCBI taxonomy): domain Bacteria; kingdom Pseudomonadati; phylum Pseudomonadota; class Alphaproteobacteria; order Rhodobacterales; family Paracoccaceae; genus Boseongicola; species Boseongicola sp. The sequence goes on along the minus strand of NZ_JBVCWP010000133.1, from coordinate 3,260 downwards.
ACGCGCCGTACGCTGGGAGAAGATGTGGCCCCCGTTGAGATCACCGGGCCAGATGGCGCTGTGGTCACTGTGCCTCTGGAAGAGGTGTCCCCGGGGCGCTTCACCGCGACGTTCGAGGGTCCTGAGGTTGGGTTGTACCGCCTATTGGAGGGCGATCAGGACGCGGTGGTCGCACTTGGGCCATCCGCGCCGCGCGAGTTTGAGGAAACGATTGCCAGCGCCGCCGTTCTGGACGCCGCGGTGGCTGAAACACGGGGCGGCATCCGGGTTTTGGAAGACGGCGTGCCGGGTATTCGCACTGTGCGCGAAGGCCGCGTTGCGGCAGGGCGTGGCTGGATCGCAATTACGCCGCGCGAGGCCTATCTTACGGCAGATGTGCGCGTGTCGCCGCTGTTGCCTGGCTGGGCGTTATTGCTGTTGGCATCGTTTCTGGCGTTGGCCGGATGGTTGCGCGAAGGGCGGAGGTAGGACTTATTCTTCGCCCGGGCGCTTCAGCGAGAAAACTTCGGTGACGCGACTGTAGTCCCGGTAGCCAAGGCGCGCCAGGGGCTGGAATTTCAGGACGTCGAACATCCCATCCACCACACAATCGTCGCGCAGATGGACGCCGGTGACTTCGCCGAAGGTGACGAAGTTGGCGGCCCCCGGAAGCTGGACGATCTGGATGACCTTGCATTCAAGTGACGCAGGCGCATTCGCGACGCGGGATGCGGCAATGGTTTCGCATTCGACGCGCGCGATCCCGGCCTTGTCGAACTCATCGACGTTGCGATCCCACGACCCGGAACTGACGTTCATCACGTCGCGCATTTCGTACTCGACGATGTTGACGCAAAAGACGTTCGTCTCGCGAATATTACCTAGGCTGTCTTTTGTGCCGTCACGGTCGGGCTTCGTCCCGGTCGAGGCGAACATGACCTGCGGTGGCACATAGGCGACCGCGTTGAAGAAGGAATAGGGCGCGAGGTTTTCGCGGCCATCGGTGCCCCGCGTTGAGATCCAGCCGATGGGACGCGGTGTGACCACTGCATTGAAGGGATTGTGCTTCAGGCCGTGGCCGTCTTCGGGGCGGTAGAACATGGGGCGCGGTACCTTTTTCTTCTTGCTGTTTGTCTCGGACCTAGCCCCGTGCTAGGCGCGTTTCCAGCTAAAAATGCCAAGTCGGGAAAGTTGGATGTACGGCCTAGAGCGCGAAACGAATGCGGATATTTGGGAGGTCGAGGCGCTCTTCGATCTTTGCTTTGCGCCGGGTCGCGAGGCGCTGTCGTCTTATCGCTTGCGTGATGGGGTCGATCCTGTGGCTGATCTGAGTTTGGTGGCGCGCGATGAGCTAGGCGTTTTGGCCGGGGCCGTGCGGTTCTGGCCCGTGCGCGTGGGCGAGGCGCCTGCGTTATTATTGGGGCCGATTGCCGTGCATCCGACCCGGCAGGGCGAGGGGCTTGGCGCACTATTGGTCGAGGAAAGCCTGTCACGCGCGGATGGCTGGAGCCGTGTGATGCTTATTGGCGATGCGCCGTATTACGGGCGGTTCGGGTTTACCAAGCTTGTTGGCGTGGATATGCCGCCGCCCACGAACCCCGAGCGGATTTTGGGCCGAGATATTACGCCGGGTGGCTGGTCTGGTGTTTCGGGGCGCGTTACGCCTTGGCACGCCTGATGCGGGCGGCGCGGTCTTAGGTATTTCGAAAAGGGTGAAGAGTTGGTTTCGTCGTCTTTGGCGAGGCGATTGGCCTGTTTCTTCACAATGACCTGACGCCCGTCGTGCATCGCCATGGGAAGCGGGTCCGTGACAGTATCGAAGTCGGCGTCGCTGGCTTTTGGGTGCGCCCAGGTGGTGATCAGATTGAGGTGGTCGACGGTGTGCAGAATGTTGTCGATCCACCGGGCGCGATCGATGTCAGAGCGCGTGATCAGTTATTTAGGGATAGCGGTGTGGTCTGCGTCGGTGAGGGTATGGTCGCCGTGGGGTTTGATCTCGCCCTGTTTATTGATCACAGCCATCTGGGTCATTTCGATGTGATGATCGCGGCCTTCAGGATCAATGAGAAAGACTATTGCGCCGTTTTCGCGCAGCCCCACCTAGTATTCTTGGGGCGCACCGGTCACGTCAGGCCTTCGCAGAAGCGTCTGATGCGGGCTGAGGCCTCGATCAGGTCTTCGTCCGAAGTGGCGTAGCTGATGCGGAACGCAGGCGAGAGGCCGAAGGCCGCGCCGAACACAACCGCGACGCCTGTCTCTTCAAGGAGCGCCTTGCAGAAAGTTTCGTCCGTGTCGATCAGCGTGCCTGCCGTGGTTGTTTTGCCGATGCAGCCGGTGATCGAGGGGTAGACGTAGAAGGCGCCGTCCGGTGTCGGGCAGTGGATGCCGGGGGCGGTGTTCAGGCCCGCGACGATCAGATCACGGCGACGCAGAAAAGTTTGCACGTTGACAGGGATGAAATCCTGCGGCCCGTTCAGGGCTTCGAGCGCAGCCCATTGGCTGATCGTGCAGGGATTGGACGTGGATTGGGACTGAATTTTACGCATCGCGGCGATGAGGTGTTTTGGTCCGCCTGCGTAGCCGATGCGCCATCCGGTCATGGCATAGGCTTTTGAAACGCCGTTCAGGGTCAGGGTGCGATCCTTCAGGGACGGAGCGATCTGAGCCGGGGTGCTGAAATCGAAGCCCGGAAACGCGATGTGTTCATACATGTCATCGGTCAGAACCCAGACATGCGGGTGGCGTTCCAGAACATCGGTAAGGGCCTTCAGGGCGTCCGGACTATAGCCCGCGCCGGTGGGGTTCGACGGTGAGTTGAAGATCAGCCATTTGGATTTCGGCGATATGGCAGCTTCGAGCTGTTCCGGCGTGATGCGAAAGCCGCTTTCAGGGCCTGCGGGCATGATCACAGGTTCGCCGCCGGCCAAGAGCACCATGTCGGGGTAGCTGACCCAATAGGGCGCCGGGATCAGGACTTCGTCGCCGGGGTTAAGCGTGGCCATCAACGCGTTGTAAAGGACCTGTTTACCTCCGGTGCCTACGGTGATTTCACAGGCGTCGTAGGCAAGGTTGTTCTCGCGGGCGAATTTGCTGACGATGGCGGCTTTCAGCTCCGGAATGCCGTCCACTGCCGTGTACCGGGTCTTGCCGGCGTCGATGGCGCGTTTTCCGGCTTCGCGGATGTTTTCGGGTGTCGGGAAGTCGGGTTCTCCGGCGCCGAGACTGATGATGTCTCGGCCCGCCGCCTTTAATTCACCCACAAGTGCGGTCAAAGCGACCGT
>NZ_JBVCWP010000132.1:0-10578 GCF_057460485.1 Boseongicola sp. | reverse complement strand
CTTGATCGCAATCTCGACGGTGCGGCAGAGATAGTCCCATTCGGTTCGCGTCGCATCCATGGGCGACCACTGCACGTTGTCGCACAGATTTCGCGCGTGGGTGACCGTGTCGTGGATGCGCGTCGCCATCTCGTCCTTATCAAGGTTCGGAATGGCGCGGTGCAGCGGAGACGTTCCGATAAAGGTATGGATCCGCGGACGTGCCGCGTGTTGCACGGCCTCCCAGCAGCGGTCGATATCCTTGAAATTCGCACGGCTCAGTCCGCAGATCACCGCGTTCTTCGAGCGTTTGGAAATCTCTCTTACCGCCTGAAAATCGCCGTCCGAGGCAATCGGAAAACCGGCCTCAATAATATCGACGCCCATCTCATCAAGAAGGTCGGCGATCTCCAGCTTTTCGGCATGGCTCATTGTCGCGCCCGGAGATTGCTCGCCGTCGCGCAACGTGGTGTCGAAAATCAACACTTGGTTTTTGTCCGCCGCCGGCGAAACGTTCTTTTCGTTTGTCATGGGTCTCTCACTTTGTCCTTAGCATTTCCTGGCGCTGTTCACCTCTGAGCGGTCGCGCCGAAAGGCACGCTCAGAGGCGGCTAAGGAGTAGAAGCAAGCCAAGGACACGCGCATCTGCGCGGTCAATCATCGGAATATCGGTCCTCTGGCTCATGGGTTTAATGATAAGAGTGGGATTTCTTGAAGTAAAGCCCTGAGCGCAAAGGTGCGACGAACGCGTGTTTCCCCGGCGATAGACAACCGGAAGGTAAGACTTCAGGCCTCGCCGGTCTGCGCGGCAATTGTCATGGCTTTGCGGGCCGCAACCGCGCCCTTTAGCCACCCGACATCCATCGTCGGAACAGAAGACAGCAAAAGCTCGGTATATTCGGGGTAGGGCGGCTGCATGATCTCGTCCTTGATGCCTTGCTCGACGACCTTGCCCATCCACATCACCACAATCTCGTCCGAGATCGCCTGCACAGTCGCGATATCATGTGTAATAAAGATGTAAGTAACGCCGAGGTCCTTTTGAAGCCGCATCAAAAGCCTCAATATTCCTTCCTGCACCACCTGATCCAGCGCCGATGTAACCTCGTCGCAAATGATCACTTCGGGCTCAGCGGCCAAGGCCCGTGCGATACAGATCCGCTGCTTCTGGCCGCCGGATAATTCGCCCGCCAAGCGATCAAGGAAACTGTCGTCCAGCTCGATCAGGTTCAAAAGCTCCGAGACGCGTTCGTCGACAGCACGCCCCTTCAGCCCAAGATAAAACTCCACCGGACGCCCGATCATCTCGCGTACGGTATGGCGCGGGTTCATCGCCGTATCGGCCATCTGGTAAATCATCTGAATGCGCTGAAGCTGGTCCTTGGACCGTCCCTTCAACGCGGGAGGCAAAGGCTCGCCGTTGAACAGAACCCGCCCCTCTTTTGGCGGCAGCAGCCCGGTGATCACCCGCGCCGTTGTCGATTTGCCCGATCCGCTTTCGCCCACCACAGCAATCGTCTTGCCGCGCGGCACCGAAATTGAGACGTTGTGCAATACTGGAACCGTCCCGTAGGCCGCCGTCACATTGTCAATCTGAAGCACGTAGTCGTCGCTTGTCTCGGCCGCCTTCACAATCGAACGCACTGCCCAAAGCGTTTTCGTGTACGGGTGCTTGGGGTTCGACAGCATCTCCTGGGTTTCGGCCTCTTCGACCTCTTCGCCATAGCGCAGAACTTTGATCCTGTCCGCCATCTGTGCCACCACAGCCAAGTCATGCGTGATGTAGATTGCGGCTGTATTGAACCGGTCCACGGCTTCACGCATCGCGGCCAATACATTTACTTGCGTCGTGACGTCCAGTGCCGTTGTGGGTTCGTCGAAAACAATCAGGTCGGGGCGCGCCGACATTGCCATAGCGGTCATTGCGCGCTGCAACTGCCCACCGGAAACCTGATGGGGGTAGCGAAACCCGATGTTTTCCGGGTCTGGCAAATCCATCGCTGCATAAAGGGACTTTGCGTCCTCCGCCGCCTCGGCGGCCGACTTCACGCCATGGCTGAGGCTGGCTTCAATGGTCTGATCAATCAGGCGATGTGCTGGATTAAAGGCGGCCGCTGCAGACTGTGCGACATAGGCAATGCGTGAGCCGCGCAGACTTTGACGCTCGGCCTCGGTCGCAGTCATCAAGTCCTTCCCGTCAAACCAGATCTCGCCCGAGGTCAGGCGGATGCCGGGGCGTCCAAACCCCATCGCAGCGAGACCAAGCGTCGATTTGCCTGCACCAGATTCCCCGATCAGCCCAAGCACCTCACCGCGCTTCAGCGTCAGATCAATGCCCTTGATAATCGGGTGCCAACGCTCGTCCGAAAACCCGTCGATCACGATGTTCTTCATATGAAGCAGCAGATCGTCACTCATTTTGGCACTTTCTTATTGGCAGACATACTCGGCTTGGCGTTCATTCTTTCAAACCGCTGGTCTTCATCAGGAACCAGTCGACCACAAAGTTCACTGCAACAGTCAAAAGCGCGATGGCCGCGGCTGGCAGCAAAGGCGTGATGCCGGCTTTCAGGTCGTATTGGGCGAACTGAATAAGCGACGCGTTGTCGCGTACCATCGAACCCCAGTCCGCCGTTGGCGGCTGGATGCCGACCCCTAGGAAGCTCAAAGCGGCAATCGTCAGGAAAACAAAGCTAAACCGAAGGCCGAACTCGGCGACCAAAGGCGGCATGATGTTCGGCAAGATCTCCCGACGCATGATCCAGCCGAGGCCCTCGCCCCTCAGGCGCGCGGCTTCCACGTACTCCATCACCACCACATTCATCGCGACAGCGCGGGTCAAACGAAAGACCCGGGTGGAATCCAACACAGCGATGATCATGATCAACGACGGAATAGACGAGCCAAAGATCGACAAAAGCATCAGCGCAAAAATCAGCGACGGGATCGCCATCAAGACATCGACAAAGCGGCTGATAACCTGATCCACCCAGCCCCGGCTGATTGCGGCCATCAGGGCAAAGCCGCCCCCGATAAGGAACGCAAGACAGGTCGTCGCAAAGGCAATGCCCATCGTGTTGCGCGCGCCGAAGATCATCCGCGAGAAGATATCGCGCCCGATCTGATCTGTGCCGAACACGTGGCCATCGCCCCATGGCAGATAGGCTCCGAAGGAACTGTCGGCCTCGGCGTAAGGAGCGAGCCAGCCTGCAAAAACCGCCACAAAGACGTAGCACGCGATGACGATCATCCCGAACCACGCCGTCAAAGGCGCCTTCTTCAGCTCGATCCACGTTCGCTCCCACCGGGTGCGACGCGCGCGCACCTGGCCGACTTCATCCTTGGCGGTATATGTCTCTGGTGTGTCGGTCATCTTGGGTGCAACAACCTCGGGTTTGTGACAATCGATATGACGTCAGCGATCAGGTTCAAAACGATGTAGGTGGCGGCAAATATCAGTGCGCAGGCCTGCACCACAGGTATGTCGCGGGTTGTCACCGCATCGACCATCAACTGACCGACACCGGGATATACAAACACCACTTCGACCACGACCACGCCCACCACAAGGTAGGCAAGGTTGAAGGCCACAACGTTCGCAATCGGCGCCCAGGCGTTTGGCAAGGCGTGGGTCAGGATCACTTTGCGGGGTGACAGGCCCTTAAGCCGCGCCATCTCAATATAAGGCGAAGCCAAAAGGTTGATAATCGCCGCCCGGGTCATTCGCATCATGTGCGCGACAATCACCAGCGTCAGCGTCAGCGAGGGCAGGGCGCAGCGATAAACCCGCTCCCAGAACGGCGTATCCACTGTGATATTTGCAAGGCTCGGAAAAATGGGATTAAGCGAGGCAAGAAATAGGATCAGGACATAGGCGACAAGGAATTCCGGCATCGAGATTGTCGTCAACGTCACTGCATTGATAACGCGATCAAACACCGTTCCGCGATAAAGTGCCGCGAGAATTCCCAATGTCAGCGCCAGAGGCACCGCGATAATCGCAGTCATGGTTGCCAGAAACAGCGTGTTTTCCAGCCGCGGCCCGACCAGATCAACCACCGCACGCGAGCGATCCACTCCAGACGACGCGCGACCCGAGAACGAGGTCCCCAGATCGCCTTGCGCCAAAGCGCCAATCCAGTCGAAATATCGGACGTAAGCTGGCTGATCGAGCCCCAACTCTCGGCGGAACGCAGCCACGGTTTCTTCCGTTGCGGTTTGACCCAGAACGGCTTGCGTAAAGTCGCCAGGCAGGAACTCGATGGAACTGAAGATAATCACCGACACAAAGAACAGCGTCAGCAGGCCAAGCGCCAATCGCTGAAGCACCGTCGACAGGATGGGGTGCATGTAGGTCTCCCTGGTCTTGCCGGATAGTATTCCGATCTGTTGGGGAAGACTAGGCGCAGCCCGTCGCAAATAGCAACAGTTTGTGGCGGATCATATTCCGTCGCGCGCAATATCGATCGCAAAATCCTTTTCAAAAACAAGTTTTTCACCCTCATAGGCCTCAACCCGTGCCCGCCCGTGCCAAGTGTCGCGACTGGCCCAAAGCGAGGCATGGCACCGCGTGTGCACGCTCCAATCCCCGCGATCCATCGTCTCAACCCAGTCAAACCGCGCCTGTGCCGACAATGGGTCGTCGGGGTGAATACGCCAGGCCTCAACACAACTCGACCCGGTCGCCAGCCCATGCGCATCATCGCGCATCTCGCCATTGTCGGTGGTGATCCGCAAAAGCGATGTGCCGTCCGCCAACACTTTGCTTTCGCGGGTCAGTGCCGGCGCGCGCAACTCGGTCGCCTTCCACGCCAAGGCCGCCTCGGGCGGTGGAAACGCCACCTCATCGCCCAAAGCTGTTTCGCGCACTGGCAACGCCAGCGACCCTGCGGTGATCGTCACACCACCGGCGTGGGGTGCGGGCCAGATGAACGGCCAATAGGCAGTTGAGACCGCAACCCGCAAGCGATGCCCGGCGGGCAGGCGATAGGCGCATTGATCCATGATCACCGCCACGTCGATCTCCACCCCGGGCGTCAGATCTTCAGGGTTCGCGTGGCTTGCGTGGTGTCGCAAATTCAAGAACCCATGGCTGATTAATGTTGCCCCGCCGTCGGGTCGCAAATCGACCAGCCGAACAGCAATCTGACCGCTTTGCGCACGGGGCGTCAGCCGCAAAGACACCACGGGCGCCCCGACCACATCAGTGGTTTCGTCCAATTGAACAGTTTCAAAACACGCCGATATCGCATCGTCGGCGGCCTGATCGCCGGGAAAATCTTCATCGAAGGTGAACGGGAAATACTCGCCAGCCCCAGCGCCACAGGTCTGAGGCGATGCAACGGGTACAGAAAACGCCTCTGCAGCCCCCAAAACCCCGTTTCCAAAAGGAAAAACCTGCATTGGTACGTCTTCATCCACCGCAATCCAACGCCCAGGACGGACGTCCAACCACCGCGTTGGTGGGACCGTATCCATCAACCAAAGACGTTGCGCCGGGTCGTCCTCGACCCCGGTCTCAACCCCCTTCAACCAGCGATCCCACCACCTGAGCGCCTCTTGCAAAAATCCAATCCGAGGCTCCGGCCCCGCAAAATGCGGATACTTGTGAATCCACGGCCCCACGATCGCCTTCACTGGCGCCGAAATGTTCGCAACCAAAGCACTTGGTGTGTTGCGATACCCGTCATGCCACCCGCCAATGGACAGAACAGCCACCTCCAGCGCATCGAAATCCTCGCAGATCGACCCGTGTTCCCAATAGGCATCCCGGCGCTGATGCGTTAGCCACGGCTCCAACAAAAACGGCTGCGCCTTCAACCTCTCCAACCACATGTCGCGCCACCGAGTGCCCACCACTTCGGGGTCCGGCGGGCGCGACGAATAGGCCAGCATCTGCGACGCCCAGCCAAGGTTCTCGCCCAGCATGCACCCACCCTTATAGTGGATGTCGTCGGCATACCGGTCCACCGTTGAACACAGTGAAATAACGGCCTTCATTCCCGCAGGACGAAGGGCTGCGACCTGAAGGCAGTTAAATCCACCCCAGGAAATACCCATCATCCCCCAGTCCCCCGTCGACCAGGGTTGCGCGCGGACCCAGTCCATCACAGCAAGCGCGTCATCCCATTCTTGCCGGGTATATTCATCAGCCATCCACCCATCGCTGTCGCCATTGCCGCGTATATCAACACGGATGCAGGCATAACCATGACCTGCAAAGTAGGGATGCGTCAGCTCATCACGCGCGATGGTGCCGTCGCGTTTGCGGTAGGGCAGGTGCTCAAGGATTGCCGGCACGGGATTGGTCGCGGCATCCTCTGGCAACCAAATCCGCACCGAAAGCTCGACCCCATCGGGCATCGCGATTCGTTGATCCGGCCATTCGATAACGGTCCTTGGAAAATCGCTGCGATGCTTCATGACGCGCCCCTTCTTGCTTTGCATTCACGTAAGCACGCCCGAAACAAACTGAAAAGACTGCGTTGACGCCTGCGCAGATGCAGCTAGCTATTCCCTTATGAAGCGCGCGCTTGTCATAGGGGCCTCCGGCGGGATCGGGACGGCCATTTCCTCCGAGCTGTCGGCCCGCGACTATGAGGTCATGGGGCTGTCGCGCTCGCGCGACGGTCTTGATGTGACGAATGAAGCCAGTGTCGAAGCAGCTCTTGGCGCGCTTGATGCGCCCTTTGCGCTGATCTTCGTGGCCACAGGCGCATTAGAGTCTGGTGGACAGGCACCCGAAAAAGCCGTGCGCGAAGTGACGGCAGATGCGATGGAGGCCGCCTTTCGCGTCAATGCCGTTGGGCCGATGCTTGTTTTAAAACATAGCCTTAGGCTCCTGCCCAAAACCACTCCATCGGTTTTCGCCGCCCTGTCTGCGCGTGTCGGCTCAATCGGCGATAACGGCATCGGAGGCTGGCACAGCTACCGCGCGTCGAAAACCGCGCTCAACCAGTTGATCCATGGTGCGGCCATCGAAATGAAGCGCACCCACAAACAGGCCGCTGCTGTTTGTCTGCATCCCGGCACGGTTGCGACATCCTTCACCGAAAAATACGCGGGCCGACACACAACCGTCCCGGCGCGCCAGGCGGCGGCAAATCTGATCGACGTCATCGAAGGCCTGACACCGGCGCAATCGGGTCAGTTTTTCGACTATGCGGCACGGGGCATTCCTTGGTAGGCCGCCTCGTTCTCGTTCTGGGTGACCAGCTTAGCCCGGACATCGCCGCCCTGAAAGCCGCCGACAAAGCGCAAGACATCGTCGTCATGGCCGAGGTTTCGAACGAGGCATCTTACGTCCCGCACCATCCCAAAAAGATCGCCTTCCTGTTTTCTGCGATGCGCCATTTTGCGCAAAAGCTGCGGCAAGACGGCTGGACAGTCGATTACACGCAATTAGACGCTGACACGCCCCATGGCAGTATCGCAGCGGCCCTGATCGCCGCTGCTGATCGCCACGGCACATCGAAAGTGATTGCGACCGAACCCGGCGAATGGCGGTTGATCCAGCATCTGAACGACGCACCTCTTGACCTTACGCAGATGGAAGACGATCGCTTCATCGCCACTCACGCCGAATTCGAGGCTTGGGCCGAGGGCCGCAAACAATTGCGGCTGGAATGGTTCTACCGTGAGATGCGCCGCAAGACCGGTCTGTTGATGGACGGCGATAAGCCCTCTGGCGGCAAATGGAATTTCGACCACGACAATCGCAAACCCGCCCCCGGGGAGGTCGATTTCTCCGGCCCGCTGCGGTTTGAACCTGACGCTATCACGTCAGACGTCCTCGATCTGGTCGAGACGCGGTTCGGGGGTAATTTCGGCACGCTGCGGCCCTTCTGGTTCGCCGTAACACCGGAAAACGCCCGCCTTTCATTGACGCATTTCATCGATGGTGGATTGACGAAATTTGGTGACTATCAAGACGCCATGCTGACCGACGAAAGGTTCCTGTGGCACTCGATCTTGTCGATGTATCTGAATGCCGGATTGCTCTCACCGCTCGAAATCTGCCGCGCTGCCGAAGCCGCATGGCAGAAAGGCACGGCCCCGCTCAATGCCGTCGAAGGTTTCATTCGCCAGATAATCGGCTGGCGCGAGTTCGTCCGCGGCATCTATTTTCACGAAGGCCCCGACTACACCTCCCGCAACGCCCTTGCCCACGACCGGGCGCTGCCCGCGCTCTACTGGGGCGGTGAAACCAAAATGCATTGCCTGTCCCAAGCCGTCGCCCAAACCCGGGAAGACGCCTACGCCCACCACATCCAACGCCTGATGGTGACCGGTAATTTCGCCCTTCTCGCAGGCATCCACCCGCACGAGGTCCATGAATGGTATCTCGCCGTCTACGCCGATGCCTACGAATGGGTCGAAGCCCCGAATACCATCGGCATGAGCCAATTTGCAGACGGCGGCGTCGTCGGCTCCAAGCCCTACGTCTCCTCAGGCAACTACATCGACCGCATGTCGAACTACTGCAAATCCTGCGCTTATTCGGTGAAGACAAAAGCCGGCGAGGGGGCCTGTCCGTTCAACCTGCTTTACTGGCATTTCCTCGACCGCCACCGCGACAAGTTCCAGGGCAATCCGCGGATGGGCAATATGTATCGCACCTGGGATCGGATGAACGCGGACAAACGCGACACGATCGTAGCCCAAGCAGACGCATTCCTAAGCCAGATGGACGCCGGACGGCCTGTGTGATGTGCTGTGGCAAACCCCGCACACTTCCTACATGCCGACGTTAAGAAATCTTAATTCGTGTCGTCGTCAGTGCTGATCAGAGCACCGTTGTCCCAATCGCCGGTGCGCTCTTCGCCGGTCGCGTAGCGGATTTTGCCGTTGCCCTGACGCTTGCCGCGCACGAACATGCCCTCGTAGACATCGCCGTTCGCGTAAGTCGCCACGCCCATCCCGTCAATCTCGCCCGCGTCCCATTCGCCCACATAGGTGAAGCCGTCTGGCATGGTGATCTTGCCCTGACCCTGACGTTGCCCGGCCACGAAGCTGCCCTCGTACACGGTGCCGTCCGAATAGGTCGCAACGCCGTCGCCCTCGCGCTGACCACCAGCCCAAGTGCCTTCATAGGTGTAGCCGTCGGCAAATGTCATCTTGCCTTGCCCGTGCATTTTCGCGTCCAGAAACCCGCCTTCGTAGACCAATCCGTTGGAATAGGTCGCAACGCCGTCGCCCTCGATCACGCCAGCGACCCAGCCGCCTTCATACGTGTTGCCGTCCGGATAAACGATCCTTCCCGCGCCGTCGGCAAGATCATTTTTGAAGGTGCCGGTGTAAACGGACCCGTCTGGATACGTCACTTCGCCGTCGCCCTCGATGCGCCCGTCGACCCAGCCACCGACATAAAGGTAGCCATCCGTGCCGGTAAACGTTCCCTGACCCTGACGGCGATCTGCTTCGAAGGTGCCTTCATAAATATCGCCATTGGCGTAAATCACCCGACCCTGACCCTGACGTTTGCCATCGATCAGGTCACCTTCGTAAACGTCGCCGTTCGGCTGCGTCAGTGACCCGCTGCCGTTGATCTGACCGTTGGACCATTCCCCAACATAGACCAATCCATCCGGCATCGTCAGCGTGCCGCGCCCGTCGCGCGCACCGCGCACAAGCTGGCCTTCGTAGACCGCGCCATCTGGGTATTCGATCGTGCCAGTGCCTTCGCGAATGCCTTTGTTCCACTGGCCTTCGTAGATGTAGCCATTCGGGCTTTCCATCCGGCCTTGTCCATCGTGCAGCGCGTCGATGAAACCGCCTTCGTATTTAACACCATTGGCATAGCTGGCGACGCCCTGCCCGTTGATCTTTCCGTCGCTCCAGCCGCCCTCATAGGTCCCACCGTCCGCAAATACGATCTTACCGCGACCTTCCGGTTTTCCGGCGGAAAATTCACCTTCGTAGACAGACCCATTTGGAAATTCGGCGCGTCCCTGGCCCCGGATTTCACCGTCCATCCATTCGCCCGAGTAGACATATCCGTTTGGCAGTCGATAGGTTCCGGTCCCGTGCTGTTTGCCGTCACGGAAGGTGCCCTCGTAAACGCCACCGTCGTCATACTGTTTTGTGGTGACTTGGCTGTCTTGCGCCCATGCTGTCCCACTCAGCGCAATCGCCGCACAGGTCGCCACCAGCTTTAGCCTCAGTCGTCTTGCCACGATCGGTTCCACTCTTTTTTCACTCCGTTTTGCTAAATCTAGTTGAGCGACCGAGTGCTCGCAACGCTTTTCCCGTCCGCGAACCCTTTCCCTTCGGCGCATCTCTGCTAAGACACGGTTTGGGCTTGGAGAGTGCGCATGACAAACCGCTTCCGCATCACGCTTGGGCAATTGAACCCAACCGTCGGAGATTTGGCTGGAAACAAGGCTAAGGCATTGGCCGCGTGGGAAGAAGGTCGCGCGGCTGGCGCGGATTTTGTCGCACTGCCGGAGATGTTCATCACCGGCTACAACACCCAGGATCTGGTGATGAAGCCGGCATTCGCGCGCGACGCAATGGCACACATAGAAGCGCTGATGGCTGAAACTGCAGACGGCCCCGCCCTTGGGATTGGGGGGCCGTTGCTGCAAGGCGGCAAGCTTT
>NZ_JBVCWP010000131.1:0-10686 GCF_057460485.1 Boseongicola sp. | reverse complement strand
CACCCCACAGCGCTTTTCGGAATCCGAATGTCATGCCATTTTGAATACAATTCACGGCATTCGGACCCGGTGTTGTCACGAAAACCACCCAAAAGCTGGCGAAAACCAGCCAGCCGCCAAAGCTCATCGCGCGAACGTTGCATTAAGGATCAACTTCAGGGCCGCCGCGTCGGCTTCGGTGAAGGCGTTAGGCAGATTGCTATCAATGTCAAAGACCGCAATCAACGCGCCTGACCGATTGAGAACCGGCAGCACCAACTCAGATCTGGTCGTACTAGCGCATGCGATATGCCCTGGAAACGTATCCACATCCGCAACAATCTGCGCCTTCAAAGTACGCGCGGCTGCACCGCAAACTCCCCTGCCAAAGGGAATTTCGAGGCATCCGTGACCGCCTTGATAAGGGCCGATCTTAAGAAGTTCCGGCGCAACGACGCGATAAAAACCAGTCCAATCAAATCGCGCATCCGCGTGGTGAACCTCGCACGCCAAAGTCGCCATAAGCGCAATAACGTCGGTCTCACCTGCACTTAGTGCAGCAATCCGCTGGGTTAACTCTTCGTATCCCATTTTCGGGCTTTCTTTGGGGTGACCTGAGGGGACAGCGTCGGTCATTTAGAATACGCCTCAAATTGTCTGAAGCCTACTTACAGAATGGTAACCCATTGCGTCTAGGACATAGGGAACCCCTCCTGGCGAGGAAGGAACCAATGGAAATGACGAGGACAGTTTAGACTGGAATACTTAGGATCACCGTGAATGAACATCGCAGTGATACTGCTGTCGCGGTGCGGATCAAAGATATGATGAAGGACTTGACCACGCGTGCAACGGGGCGCGTCGTTGTCGACCTCTCGGCGGTCAATTCTGTTGATTCCAGCGGTCTTGGCGCTGGTGTTGGTAGCATATCAGCTTGGTCGGGGTCGTCGCATGGATTTGGTCGGGCTTAGTCCGTGGGTCGATAAGGTCTTTCGAATGACCCGTATGGATTCAGTCTCTCGGATTTACAAAACTCTCCAAGAGACGCCGCAGGAAACCTGCCGATGCCCCGTGATGCTGCAATGAACCACGTCCGGGCCGACCCACCTTCGACGGCCGCGGGTGGTGTTTTGGCCCGAACGCCATTTCGCGCAAGGTTCGAGAACGGCCGGCTTGGAATTGAGATCGCAATGTCGTTGCTCGACCCGCTTGGCCTTTCGGATGTGGCAACGAGTTCTGGCAAGATCCCTCTGCAGGAAGCGCTAAACAACGTGGTTGAACACGCCTCCCCTGACGGCGCGCCGGGGGATGCAAAGCTTGTGGTGCGCCACGGCCGCGCAGAGCTTTCGGTGGAAATTCGCAACAGCGCGAAGCCAATGCCCAACGGACATGCACTGCTCGGGCAGCACCCAACCGACCTCCAACCAAACAATGATCTACCAAAAGGCGGATTTGGGTGGTTCCATATTAGAGAACCTGCAAAAGACTTCGTCTATGATCGCAAAAACGGAGACCGCTTTCTGATTTTCCGAATGGCAATAGGCGCGCCACCGCCAAGCTTCTACCATCTTTCAAAACACTCGATTGGAAGCGCCTTTTAATTAATGCCCGACACTCAATGGCACCGATTTCTCGCCACATTTTGACCTCATTGATGCCGCAAGAGCAAGTCATGCAAATAAAGTAGCCTAAAAAGCTTCCCTCGGCGCCGCAGTATCACAGCCCCCACCCAGTGTGTGGCGTCGAGGAGTTTTGGGCGACTTGCCAACACACCAATAAGCCGAATTGCCTTCACTGAGTGTCCCGTTAGAGTGCCTCAAAATCCAACAGGCGGGGCAGAATGCGAAATTTCCACAAACCCGGGCGCTCGGCCGTCTATGCCACAAACGCAATGGTCGCGACGTCTCACCCGCTTGCCGCCACTGAAGCACTTACGATCTTACGTGAGGGTGGAAATGCAGCCGATGCCGCCATCGCGGGCGCTGTTTTGCTCGGCGGCTGCGAGCCGCACATGACCGGGCTCGGCGGCGATTGTTTTGCTCTTATCAAACCAGCCGGCAACGAAGATATTATAGCGGTGAATGGCTCGGGTCGCGCGCCCAAAGACACTTCTTCTGATCAACTGCGCTCGCAGGGACTGTCTGAGATCGCCGCTGGCCACCCGGCCTCAATCACAGTGCCGGGTGCAGTTGATGCATTCTGTAAGATCTCCGAAACGCATGGCCGCCTCGGGCTAGACCGCATTCTCGCTCCCGCGATCCATTACTTCGAGGACGGCATTCCGGTCGCGCCGCGAGTTGCTTTCGACATCGCGTCACTTGCGGGCAATCTCGCGGCGAGCGGCAAGAAGCACTATTTGACTGCAGATCGACCGTTCGCTTTGGGCGAGCGTCTGGCACTGCCGGGACAAGCCGAAGTGCTGCGCCGGATTGCTCGGCACGGAAGAGACGCCTTCTATGACGGCGAGGTCGCAGATGACATGCTCACCTCCCTTAAGGCAATTGGGGCACCCCACAGGATCGACGATTTTGCTTCGACCCAAGCGACATGGGACGCCCCCGTCGTTGGCCACTATCGCGGCACTGATCTGGTTGAAAATCCACCCAACGGGCAAGGTGCCACGGCCATTCTTTTGGCACACATCCTTGCAGAATTCGACATTGCCTCAATGGACCCAGCCGGGACGGAGCGGCTGCATCTTGAAACCGAAGCCACCAAACTTGCCTACAATACGCGCAACCGGTTTCTTGCCGATCCCGACCATATGAACCGTCTAAACCACATGCTTGACCCCGCCACGGCCAAATCGCTCGCAGCACTTATTGATCCATCAAAGGCGATTGCAGATTCGACGCCCATCAGCGAGGCAGTGCATAAAGACACTGTCCTGATCACCGTTGTGGATCGTGACGGCATGGCCGTCAGCTTGATCTACTCTATTTTCGCAAGCTTCGGATCGGGTGTTGCCAGCAACCGGTTCGGCATCTTGCTTCACAACCGAGGCAGCGGCTTTAACCTTATCCCCGGACACCCAAACGAAATTGGACCCGGCAAACGCCCCATGCATACGATCCTGCCCGGTATGACCCGTAAAGATGGGCTTATTGATATGACGTTTGGCGTGATGGGCGGGCAGTATCAGGCAACCGGTCACGCCCATATGGTCTCAAATATCGTCGACTTCGGGATGGACCCGCAGGCCGCGATTGATGCACCGCGCGTATTCCCTGAGACCTACGGATTGCGGATTGAGCGCAACTTGTCGGCGGCAACGCGCCAAGGACTAAGTGAACTTGGGCACAATCTGGTGGAGAAAAACGAACCTATTGGCGGCGCGCAAGCCATCCGGATTGACCACGCATCGGGCACATTGATTGGCGGGTCTGATCCGCGAAAGGATGGGATTGCGATTGGCTATTGATCCGCCGTTGCGCTTAATTTAACTGAAAGTACATAGGATAGTGACCGTCGTCAAAGTCGCCAAAGAATTCAGGCAGGTCGGGATGGTCAACGGGTTCGCCCGAATAATCGGCGATAAGGTTTTGTTCCGACACATAGGCCACGTAGTAGCTTTGGTCGTTTTCAGCCAGAAGATGGTAAAACGGCTGCTCTTTTTCAGGCCGGCTTTCTTCCGGGATAGCCTCGTACCATTCGTCAGAATTTGAGAACATTGCATCGACATCAAAAACCACACCGCGAAACGGATGCTTGCGATGGCGAACAACTTGGCCCAATGCGTATTTCGCACGCGTTTTGAACATAACAAAACCCCCTACCTATGTATTAATCTTAGCGAAGGCTCATGTCGAATAAATTGGTAGACTTAAAGGGAAACAGACTGTGAACGTCATCCTGACAGTGGTGGAAATCGTCGCACCTGTGTTCCTTTTGGCGGCCCTCGGGTTTGCCTGGGTGAGGCTTGGCTACGAGTATCGGCTCGACTTCGTGACCAAACTGGCAATGACCCTTGGGGTGCCTTGCCTGATCTTCGTTACGCTTATGCAAGCCGACATTGAAAACGAGGCACTGACAGCAATAGCGACAGCGACCCTTGCGGCCTATGCAATTGTTATCGTGGTATTTTTCGCGGTTACACTTGCTTTCAAGTTGGACCGTCAAACCTTCCTTGCCCCGCTCTCATTTGGAAACACAGGCAACCTCGGGCTGCCACTGGCGCTGTTTGCTTTTGGGGATCTGGGCCTCGGATATGCCGTTGTCGTCTTCGCTGTTATGGCGATCATCTCTTTCACTTTTGGCATTTGGCTTGTGTCCGGTGGCGGCAACCCGCTTTCTTCCCTCAAGGAACCATTGGTCGCAGCAAGTCTCGCAGGCGGACTTTTTCTTTGGATGGAATGGGAAACACCAACGGTTATAACGAATACATTGTCGTTGATTGGGCAACTCGGCATTCCTTTAATGCTTATCACCTTAGGTGTAGCACTCGCCCGCCTAAGCCCCAGCGACATCGCGCGGATGGTTTGGTTGTCCGCCCTAAAGGTCGTGATATGTGTCGCGGTCGCCTGGCCCATTGGACTTTGGTTTCAGCTAAATGACGTCGCATTCGCCGTTCTTGTACTGCAGGTTGCCACCCCCGTAGCCGTGACCTCGTATCTTTTGGCGGAAAAATATGGGGCTGATGCTGATTCTGTAGCGGGCCTTGTGGTTGTCTCAACGTTGATGAGCGTGGGCTTTTTGCCGCTGATCCTCGCTTTCGTTATCTAGCTCACCCACATTCTTGGTTTTCACAACGCAGAAAATCGGGTAAAATATCTCAAAATAATAAAATGAGCGAGTTAGGTATGAGCAGACCCCTTCGCGCCCTGGCATTACTATTGTTCGTCGCAGCTTGCGGCGGTGGCAATAAATATTCGGCGCCCAGAAACCTAGAGAACGCCTGTTCCATCGTGAACGAACGTCCGGCATACTTGTCCGCGATGAAGCGAACTGAACGCCGTTGGGGCGTCCCAGTTGCTGTTCAGATGGCAACGATCTACCAGGAATCCAAATTCATCGGCAACGCACGCACGCCCGTGCAGTATTCGCTTGGGGTGATCCCGATGGGACGACAGTCGTCGGCCTATGGCTATAGCCAGGCTTTGGATGGCACGTGGAGCGACTACAAGCGCGCGCGCGGAAGCTGGGGTGCACGGCGCGATGACATTGACGACGCCACCGATTTCATGGGCTGGTACTTTAACGCATCACGCGATGAACTTGGCATCTCGCTGTCTGACACGCGCAACCAATACCTTGCCTATCACGAAGGGCGAACCGGCTATCGCCGTGGTAGTTACAGGGCAAAAAGTTGGCTTTTAAAAGTGTCAAACGATGTCGCATCTCGCGCCGTGGTGTACGATGCGCAACTCAGGTCCTGCGAAAAGGTCTGAGAAGCCCTTAGCCTTTCCGGTTTTTTTCTTCGCGATTGATGTCAAACAGTCGCGCCGGAATGGGCACGCCTTGCGCGAGGTGCCCCAAAATAACCGTTGTTGTTGCACCCTGCGCGTCGCGGATCACCCATTGGCGCAACTCGACAGGGCCCTCGGTGAATTTCAGCGCGATTGATCCATACTCCGGATGCGCTGGATCTTGCGCTGTAACGATGGTCGCCGTCCCGTCAAACTCATGACCCACAACCATGTTCCGGCGAGCCAGATCGACATTGCGTTCCAGTATCAGATTAAGCGGCGTACGACTTAGGGGGTATCGCTCGGCTGTCCCGACATTCGACTTGCCATCGAAAATCCCGACTTGTCCGGCCCCAGCCATCACCAGTAAATCCGTCGGGGGATCATATTCAAACCGCATCCGCCCCGGACGCCGAATATAAAGCGTGCCAGTGGCAAGCGTGCCGTTATCGTTCACCTGCGTAAACGGCGATTGCGCCGTCTCAATCTTGTTAAGATAAGCCGAAATCGCGTTCAGTGAAAGCCGGTCGGCAAACGCCGGGCCCGCGGCCAATAGGGATGCGGCGCTGGACGCGAGGAATGTTCTGCGGTGCATGAGATACCCTTTTTGCCTGCTTGAAGTCGATATAGGGGGATCAGGCCCACTTCGCCACTGCTAGGCAATATCACGCCTTCGACAGGGGAAATCACGCCCCTGCCAAACCGCTTCTATGATTGCTCCGGCACCAGAATCTCGCGCTTGCCGACATGGTTCGCGGCACTGACCAAGCCGCTGTCTTCCATCTGCTCAACAAGGCGCGCGGCCTTGTTGTAGCCGATTGCAAGTTTACGCTGGATATAGGACGTCGAACATTTGCGATCCTTGATCACGATCTGCACCGCTTGATCGTAAAGCGCGTCCTCGCCGGTGGTGTTCCCACCAAGGCCGAGAACCAGATCAATCTCGCTTTCGCCGTCTTCGTCAGGACCTTCCTGAACGTCCGAGACATACTCCGGCGACCCGAAGCTCTTCAGATGGTTAACGATCTCTTCCACTTCCTGATCGGACACGAACGGTGCATGAACCCGCGTGATTTTCGCGCCGCCCGCCATATAAAGCATATCGCCCATACCCAGCAGTTGCTCGGCACCCATCTCGCCGAGGATTGTGCGGCTATCGATCTTGGAGGTGACCTGGAACGATATCCGGGTTGGGAAGTTGGCTTTGATTGTACCGGTTATGACGTCCACCGATGGACGCTGCGTGGCCATGATCAGGTGGATACCGGACGCACGTGCCATCTGCGCAAGACGTTGAATACACGCCTCTATTTCCTTTCCGGCAACCATCATCAGGTCTGCCATCTCATCTACGATCACCACGATATACGGCAGCGCTACGGGGGCAAATTCTTCGGTTTCGAACACCGGTTCGCCGGTTTGATCGTCGAACCCGGTCTGCACTGTGCGACTGAACATCTCGCCCTTTTTCAGCGCGTCGCGCACCTTGCCGTTGAAGCCCTCGATATTGCGGACGTTCATTTTCGACATCTTGCGATAGCGTTCTTCCATCTCGCCGACGACCCATTTCAGCGCAACAACCGCCTTCTTGGGGTCCGTCACAACCGGGGAAAGCAGGTGTGGAATGCCGTCATAGACCGACAGTTCCAACATCTTCGGGTCGATCATGATCATCCGGCACTCGTCCGGCGTCAGCTTGTAGAGAAGGCTGAGGATCATCGTATTGATCGCAACCGATTTACCCGATCCCGTCGTACCCGCAATCAATAGGTGAGGCATCTTCGCAAGGTTTGCCACCACCGGATCTCCACCGATATCCTTGCCCAGGGCAAGCGGCAAACGGTGGCTTCCATCGCCATAATCGCGGCCAGACAACAATTCTCGAAGCACTACTTTTTCGCGGTTTTCGTTCGGCAGTTCGATGCCGATCACCGTGCGCCCCGGAACAGTAGAAACACGGGCCGAAAGCGCGGACATCGAACGCGCAATATCGTCAGCAAGGCCGATGACCCGGCTCGCTTTCAAACCCGGCGCGGGCTCAAGTTCGTACATCGTCACCACCGGTCCCGGGCGCACACTGACGATTTCGCCCTTCACCCCATAATCATCCAGAACGCTTTCCAGCATCCGCGCGTTCGCTTCCAAAGCCTCATCCGACAGATGATGGCGCACAATTTCGGAAGGATCGCTTAAGAGGCTCAAGGGTGGGATTTCAAATTCGCTGTCGGCGGTCCCGAAGTTCAATTGGGGCTGCGCTTCCGCCTTTGCCCGTTTTGACGGGGTCGCCTTGACCGGCTTATGCTGAACCACAGGGCGCGAGGATTGAAATCCGCCACCAGGCTCATTTTGCGTAACTACCAGTTCGGGCTCGGGCATTTCGCGTTCGGACAGATCATCCGAATAGGTCGCTAGCTCACCGAATTCGTCGAGCATCACCGTGCGCGGAACCCCGCCTCCCACAAGGGGTGGCTCGTCGCGAAGCCCATCTGGGCGGCGAACACGCGAATTCACGGCTTGTGTGACGCGCGCGCTTAGACCGTCCGGCGTGGTTTCAGGTAGCGCTACGGGTTCAACTGAAGGCTTTTTCTTCGTCAAAAGCGACGGGAGGTTCCCCAAGAGGCCCGGTTTTGCAGACGTAGGCGCACCTTCGCGGTAAGCACGGATCGCGCGCAATACTGCCGGGCTGACATCACCATGGTCAACTTCCGGCAAAACATCAGAGGCGGCACGGCGCTCGGCGGCACGGGTCCGTGCATCTGCGGCCATCTGAAGACCTCCCACTGCGCCACGACCCAACGCCGTCATCGCCGTTGCATAAAGAAGGATAGCACCGCCCAAAAGGTAACGTGCGTAGGCCCATAGTTCATCGCGCGTAAAGCCAAGCACAAAGCCGCTCATTGCAATGGCGCCCACAAAAAGGACTAACGCCATAGCCTTTAGACCGGTCCCCGGCGCCACAGGCAGGACGCCAAGAATCGCCCCCAAAATCGTATCGCCGAACAAACCGCCCAGTCCAAACGAATGGGTCCAGTCTGCGCCGGGCAGATGGGTCGATGCATAGATCGCCACCAAAGCCACGCCAATCGGCGCAAAAATCAGTCGCGCCATCGCGCGTTCTTCGCCGTAGTGAAAGAGGAACCGCAGCCCCCAAACGCCCAGAATAGCGGCGATAGCCCAACTGCCATAGCCTGCGATCACATAAAGCGGCGAGGCAATTGCCGCTCCGAAAGGTCCCAGAATATTGCGCGCGGGCGCGTCCGTAGCATTCAGCCAATTCGGATCATCAGGCGAATACGACCCAAGCATCAATGCCACCAAAAGCGCCAACCCTAAAAAGGTCAATCCAATCAACTCTTTGCCCCGGCGCTCAATTATTGCCTGGGTATCACTGTCGAAAAGAGGGTCACGATGCCTTGTCTGAAACGCCATGCTTACCTGTTCCTTACCTATAAATGCAGTCGCGGAGTGCCTCTAAACCGCGTTGCAATTCTTCTTCATTCAAAACCATGGCCACACGAATGTAGCCTGCACCGGGGTTTTCCCCGTCCACATCGCGCGAAAGATACGCGCCAGGCAAAACCCGGACGCCTGTTTCGCGCCAAATCTTCAAAGCCGCTGTTTCGCCGTCATCCACCGGAAGCCACAAAAAGAAACCTGCCTCCGGGGCCGCGCAACCGTCGATGTCTTTAAACACCCGCGCAGCAATTTTGTACTTCGCCTGATACCGCGCCCGGCTTGCATCAACGTGGGCTTCATCCAGCCAAACCGCCGTTGCGGCCTTTTGTAGCGGCACAGGCAACGGCGCCCCCCCATAGGCGCGAAGCTGTCGCAGAAGGCGGATCGTCTCGGGACCGCCCGCAACGAAACCCGAGCGAAGGCCCGGAAGGTTTGATCGCTTGGACAGCGAGTGAAAAACCACAACGCGCTCGGGGTCCATTCCCATTTCGGCCGCCATCTGAAGCGCGCCAACCGGTGGTTCGTTGCGCCAGATTTCGGAATAACACTCGTCCGCGAAGACCCTAAAATCATGCTTTTCAGCCAATGCCAAAAGCGTCCGCCAATATTCGCGGTCTGCCACGGCACCTTGTGGGTTCGACGGAGAGCAAATGTAGGCAACGGTTACACGGTCCAGAACGCTTGGATCGACAGATGTGAAGTCGGGCAGAAAGTCTGTCGCCTTGGTGCAGGGCAGAAAGACCGGTTCGGCGCCGACGGACAAAGCTGCGACCGCATAGACCTGATAGCAAGGGTTTGGCACAAGAACGACTGGACGCCCGCCCGCCTTCGTTTCAGGGCAAAGCGCCATCATCGCGTTATAAAGACCCTCACGCGTGCCGTTCAAAGCCATGATCTGATCAGACGGAACACGCGCATCATAGCGCCGCAAGAGCCAGCCACTGATCGCATCCAACAATTCAGGCGTGCCTTCATTGGGAGGATACTTGCCAAAACCGGCCGTATTGGCGGCAATCACATCCGCAACAAAATCGGGAAACGCATGGCGCGGTTCACCAATAGTCATATGCAACACGTCGCCACCGGGCGCGTGCACGTCTAGCAAAGCCCGCAGACGCGGGAATGCATATTCCGGTAGGCTCGAAAACCGCTCGGGAAATACCATAACTGCCTCAATACCGGGATCATTTTGCCCCGTTTCCCCGCAAGTTAGCCCATCGAGGGCCAAGCGGTCCACTGCGAAGACACCTTTTTCAGACGTACCACCCGAATATTGTGTCTTTTACGCCAGCGCGGCCTCTGCCGCCGCCCCGATCCGCAGGAGTCTTTCTTCAGAAGACCCTTGAAACAGAATGCCACAGGACGGCAAACCGGTCGGCAAAGTAACGCCTGCCAACCCCATAAGATTGCCAATGCGGGTGTTCTGCAAAGTCAAAAGGTTTTCCGCAGCGAAAAGGTCACCGTCTGCCGCAACTGCTGCGCGTTTCGGCGGCAATATCGGCACTGTGGGCAAAATCACCGCATCAAATCCGGCCGTGGCCGCGTTGTAGGTCGCGCGCAGCGCGTCAAGGCGTTGCCATGCCGCAACAAAATCGGCCGCTGATATGGACGCTCCGCTGCGGAACCGCTCGCGGACACGCGGATACATGGCATCAGGATTAGCTTCGATTACCGCCTTCCAGGTGCCATAGGCTTCTGGCGCGAACAACACACCAGCCAAACCCATCGCTTCAGAAACACACTCCAATTCAATCGGTTCAACCGCAGCGCCCGCTGCCTCCAAACGCTCAACAGCACTTTGAAAGGCCGCGCGTGGTGCGTCGCGCAAATTCTCAAAGGCGCTGGT
>NZ_JBVCWP010000130.1:0-10688 GCF_057460485.1 Boseongicola sp. | reverse complement strand
ATTTTCGATGAAAGCGGCGGGTATAAGTACAAGGACTTTTGGGACTTTCTGAAGGTCTATGAGGCGGCGACCAGCGTGTTACACACACCTGAGGATTTTGCGCGGCTGACGACGGCGGTTTTGGAAGAAAGTGCCGCATCGGGTGTGATTTATTCTGAGACGTTTCTGTCGCCGGATTTCTGTGGGAACCGCGATGTGGGGGCCTGGCGCGAATACCTTGCGGCTATTCGTGAGGCGGCCGATGCTGCCGAGGCCGAACATGGAATTGTGTTGCGCGGGATCGTCACGTGCATCCGACATTTTGGCCCTGATAAAGCACGCGAAACGGCGAAATGTGCGGCGGAAACGGTTGGTGACTGGATCGTGGGGTTCGGAATTGCGGGCGACGAGAAAGCTGGCAAGCTTAAGGATTTTGAGTGGAGCTTTGATTGCGCCCGCGAGGCGGGATTGCGGCTGACGGCGCATGCCGGCGAATGGGGCGGGCCTGAAAGCGTACGCGATGCGCTGGACGATCTCCGCGTTGAACGCATTGGCCACGGTGCGCGCGCGATCGAAGACCTGACTTTGGTGGACCGTTTGGTGAAAGACGGGATTGTTCTTGAGGTCTGTCCGGGGTCAAACGTGGTCTTGGGTGTTTATCCTGACTGGCACTCTCACCCGATCCATCGTCTTAGGGAGCGGGGCGTGAAGGTGACGGTCTCGACCGATGACCCGCCGTTCTTCCACACGACGATGGTGAATGAATACAACCGTTTGGCAGATGCCTTTGAGTGGGACGAGGGGGTCTTCGACGAGATCGCCCGTACCAGTCTGGAGGCCGCGTTTTGCGACGCGCAAACGAAAGCGAAACTTTTGAAACGAATGGAGCCATCATGAGCAAGCATCTGACTGTCGTCGACCATCCGCTTGTTCAGCACAAGCTGAGCCTAATGCGGGATAAAGACACGTCTACGGCGGTGTTTCGCCAGCTTTTACGAGAAATCAGCCACTTATTAGCGTATGAGGTGACACGCGGGTTGCCGATGACCACGCGCGAGATCGAAACGCCGATCAAAACGATGCAAGCGCCCGTTCTTGACGGTCGCAAACTTGCGCTGGTGTCGATCTTGCGCGCAGGCAACGGATTGCTTGATGGGATGCTTGATCTGATCCCGTCGGCGCGAGTTGGGTTTGTCGGGCTTTACCGCGATGAAGAAACGCTGAAGCCGGTGCAATACTATTGTAAGTTGCCGAGCGAATTGTCGGATCGATTGGTCATTGCCGTGGATCCGATGCTTGCGACCGGTAATTCATCGGTTGCGGCGATTGATCTTATCAAAGAGCGCGGGGCGACGGACATTCGGTTCCTCTGTCTGCTGGCTGCGCCCGAAGGCGTGGCCCGCATGAAAGAAGCGCATCCGGACGTACCCGTGGTCACAGCGTCGCTTGATGAGCGATTGAACGAGCTTGGTTATATTGTGCCTGGGCTTGGCGATGCGGGAGATCGGATGTTTGGGACAAAATAGGCTAAACGCTCTTTACAGGGCTGGGTAGTCAAGTCATTTTAGCCACAACATCTTGGGGAAGGATCGATCCATGCGCGCATATATTGGTAGTTTAGCGGTTTTTGTCATTTCCGCAGTGGCGGCCACAGGCTCTCCAGCGCAAATGCCGCCGGACGATTACATCGGGGGCGCGTTTGTTGACAGTGAGGGATGTGCTTTCAGTCGCGCTGAGATGAATGACGCGATTGTCTGGGTCGCACGACTTGATGCTTCACGCGCTCCGATTTGCGACGAAGTGCCGACGTTTTCGGGAGCAACCGAAAGAGTGTTCGTGACGTCTCCGGTCTCGGTCAGTGCGGCGGCGACGTCCGCGCCGGTCGTTTCAAAGCGCGCAGTACCTGCTAACGCTTTCTCACCAAAGGGGTTCCGGCCGGCGTGGAATGACGGCCGGCTTAATCCGAACCGGGGGCCGCGCACGTCTGCAGGGGACGCGGCAATGTTGCGGATTTGGTCTAACGATGTGCCGATGGTTCGGCGCGGGAACTAGGCCTCACAAATCTGTTGAAGCGCGATCCACTCGCTGTCCGTCAAAAGCGGGGAGGTCGGGATTTGTGCGCCTGCATTCGCCAGGATCTCGACTGTCTCAGCCGCTGGGGAAACAGCCGTGAGATAGGCGTTGGGTTTCACTTCTGTAAGGATAAATTGATTCGCAAGCGCGCGGCTGTCGAGCGTCGCCCGATTAGCCACGATCAGGCGCTCGGCATGGGCGCGCAAGTCGTCCCCAGACATGTCCCCCGTCGTCAAAAGTCCAAATGCTGCGCCAAGGCCTGCGTCTTTTAACAAGCGCTCGAACGGGTCGTTTTCAACGCGTCGGAGGTTTTCGGCCAGAAGGAAACCGGCAAGGACATCCACCGTTTCAAAGTCTTCGACTAGCTTGTGGCTGACCAACAACGTGCCGCCTGGCAGATGTTGCGTCGTTTCAAGCGCCGAAGGAAGAATGAGTACGGTCAGGCTGTCACCGGGAAACAGGCGTTCCGTCAACCGGTCAAGGGCTGCCCGGGCTGTTGGTTGTTCGCAATGCGCCCCCGTCAGCCGTTCAATGTCGGAAGTAAGCCGTGCCCCGATGCTGTCGCGTGTGGCTTCGGGAATGATGCTTGAGGCGTACTTTGAAAGCGCGCCGGGCAGCCAGAAAACACCCAGGCCAAGGATTGCCGCGCCGATGCCGCTAAAGATCAGTGTTCGAAGACGCCCGGGATGGCGACCTTGGCGGCGCACAGCGCGAAGCACTTTTTCCACCGCGTCGATCATTTCGTCGTCGGCAATTTCCAACGTTTCCGGAGTGTCATCGCCTGGGGCGTATATCGCGGGTCGCGTGCCGGGGTTTTGACGGCGGATGGCAGGCAGGGACCAGTGGGTGAGGGCGACCTCGTTAAGGTCGGTTAACGTGAGCGTTGCGTCTCCGATGGCGACGAAGATATCGCGCCTTTGCGCGTCATCATCGGCGCGCCAGACACCCTCGGATTCCAGCCGCTGGTATTTTGCAAGCACTGTCACCCGCTCGACCGCCCCGCGTTTGTTTGTTGTTGTCGCGACGTTAGCCGATCCATGCGGGCGGAACAATCTGGACCACGACACAATCTGACGCCGCGTTCCCACGTGACAGGGCCGCGAGCTTCGGCCAGGGTCTGGACACACTCGCAAAGGGCAAAGCCATGACCGATTACCCCCATCTTTTCCAACCTTTGGACCTTGGGCACGTGACGCTGCCGAACCGGGTGCTGATGGGCTCGATGCATACGGGATTGGAAGAAGTTGGCGATTTTGACCGGGTTGCTGCGTTCTATGGCGCGCGGGCGCGAGGCGGTGTCGGACTGATTGTGACGGGAGGAATGTCTCCAAACCGCGAGGGGGGTGTGCTGCCCGGCGCTGCGGGGTTGTTCAAGCCCGAGGATATTGCAAACCATCACCGCGTAACCGGGCGGGTGCATGAGGAAGGTGGTCGGATTGCAATGCAGATCCTGCATGCAGGGCGGTATGCATATAGTCCGGAATGTGTTGCACCTTCTGCGGTTAAATCTCCGATTTCGCCATTTGCACCGCGCGAACTGGATGAAGATGGGATCGAAAAGCAGATAGCCGACATTGCAACGGCTGCGGCGCGGGCGCGCGACGCAGGGTATGACGGTGTCGAGATAATGGGATCGGAAGGGTATTTCCTGAACCAGTTTCTGGTTACGCACACCAATCGGCGGACCGATCGCTGGGGCGGAATTTATGAAAACCGTATGCGCTTACCGGTGGAGGTTGTCCGGCGTGTGCGGGCTGCGGTTGGCGACGACTTCATCGTGATTTATCGCTTGTCGATGATTGATCTTGTGCCGAATGGCTCGACTTGGGACGAGGTCGTGACATTGGCAAAAGCGATCGAAGGGGTCGGTGCGTCGATCCTGAATACCGGCATTGGGTGGCACGAGGCCCGCATCCCGACAATTGCGACGTCCGTGCCGCGTCGTGCCTTCACCTGGGTTACAAGGAAGCTGATGGGCGAGGTGTCGATCCCGGTGATTACGTCGAACCGGATTAACACGCCCGAAGTTGCCGAAAGTGTTTTGGCCGATGGTTGCGCCGATATGGTGTCGATGGCGCGCCCGTTTCTGGCGGACTCGGATTTCGTTGCGAAGGCGAACGCCGGGCGTTCGGCGACAATTGCGCCCTGCATCGCCTGCAATCAGGCCTGTCTTGATCATACGTTTGAAATGAAAGTCGCGTCCTGTCTGGTCAATCCGCAAGCCGCCCATGAGACCGAGCTTCAGTACACGCCGACGAATGCGCCCAAGCGGATCGCGGTTGTGGGGGCGGGGCCTGCTGGATTGTCTGCGTCGATTGTTGCGGCTGAGCGCGGGCATGCTGTGACATTGTTTGATCGGGCGAAGGAAATCGGAGGTCAGCTGAACATGGCCAAGAAGGTGCCGGGCAAAGAAGAGTTCTTTGGTCTTATCGATTGGTACCGGACGATGTTGGTCGAGCATGGCGTTGATGTGCGGCTCGAAGTCGAAGGGGAGGCCGACGATTTGGTGGGGTTCGACCATGTGATCGTCGCGACGGGTGTTGTCCCGCGCGATCCCGGGATTCCGACCTCCGGCGGGATGCAAGTCGTGAACTACGTCGATATCCTGACGGGTCGCGCGGTTGCGGGCAAGCGCGTCGCGATTGTGGGTGCGGGCGGCATCGGCTTTGATGTGGCAGAGTTTTTGACCCATGACGGTGAAAGCCCGGCGGAAAACCTTGATCTTTGGAAGGAAGAGTGGGGGGTATCAGACCCGGGCAAGCATCGCGGTGGCCTTGCGCCAGAAGGGGCTTCGCCGGCGCCATCACCGCGCAAAGTGACGTTGTTGCAGCGAAAGGCCGAGCGTCCGGGCAAGCGGCTGGGCAAAACGACCGGCTGGATCCACCGGACAAGCTTGATGAGGAAGGGCGTAAAGATGATGGGCGGGACAGACTATGTTCTGATCGACAGACATGGTTTGCATGTGACGACATCGGATGGCCCCGCACTGATTGAATGCGATACGGTCGTCCTTTGCGCCGGTCAGGAGCCTGAAAGACGCCTTCGATCGGCGCTTGAGGGTCGGGGCGTTGAAGTTCACGTAATTGGCGGCGCTGACGTTGCGGCAGAATTGGACGCAAAAAGGGCAATAGATCAGGGCGCACGACTTGCGGCAGGCCTTTAGTGCTTAATATATTGATAATAAACCAAATAGTTGTATTTTGAGCTTTGCTCGGTCGTTTCCCATCCTAAAACGATCCCGACAATACCGGGAAATTGTCGGGGACTTTCCGCATTCTTGCCTGATTTCACCATCACAGAGGTGTTTGCCGGGGGGCGCAAAAGAATAAGGGTAAAGCTCCTAATGGACCGACTGACCGAAATGGAGGCGTTTGCAACCGTCGTTGATCAGGGCGGGTTCACAGACGCTGCCAAGAAAATGGGTATCTCGAAATCAGCCGTGTCAAAACACGTCTCGTCTCTGGAAGCCCGGCTTGGTGCGCGCCTACTGAACCGCACAACGCGTCGGGTGTCTCCGACGGAGATTGGCCTTGCGTACTACGACCGCGCCCGCCGCGTTCTAAATGATGCAGGTGAAGCCGACGCGCTTGTCACCTCGATGCAATCAGCGCCATCCGGGCTGCTGCGGATTTCCGTGGCGACCGATTTTGGCGTAAATCATCTGTCACCGGTGCTTGGCGATTTCCTTCAGGAATTCTCGGACATCACGGTGAACATGGTGCTCAACAACCGTTATGTGGAACTGATCTCGGAAGGCTTCGACCTTGCGATCCGCATTGGCGAGCTGGAAGACAGCACTTTGCGCGCCCGCAAACTTTGCGAAACCAACCGTCGGATGATCGCATCCCCGGACTACTTTGCGAAGTACGGTCGCCCCCAGAAGATTGACGACCTGAACGAACACAAGCTTCTGCATTATTCGAACAATTCCAGCGGAAACGTCTGGAAGCTGACCGCACCTTCGGGTGAAAAGCGGCAGGTTCGTACCGCCGGTTGGCTTACGGTCAACGATGGCCAGTCGCTTTTGAATGCCGCTATTGCAGGTCTTGGCATCGCCTATCTACCATCCTTCCTATATGCAGACTCGATGCAAAAGGGCCTTGTGGAAGAAGCGATCCCAGAGCTTCCGATCGAAACCCAAGGCATCTACGCTGTGTACCCACCGGGCCGTTTCACCCAGCCCAAGGTACGCGCGTTCATCGATTTCCTTGTCCATTCCTTCGCCGAGAAGGGCCCGGACAGCTGGTAACATCCTCTCTGTTTTGACGAGTGTTCCCTCTATAAAAATCAACTCGGGCGCCCTAGGGCGCCCGTTTCTTTTCGTGGGATCAGGTGCCGTCGGACAGCAAAATAACCTCGACACGGCGGTTTTCTGCGCGTCCGGCTTCGGTCAGGTTTGATGCAATCGGAGCCAAAAACCCGACGCCATCGGCCTGCATTTGCGCAGGATCCACATCGTAGCCATCTCGAAGGCGGCCACGCACGCTTTCGGCGCGACGCTGTGACAGCGCCGTATTTGCAGCAAGGCTGCCGACGGCATCGGTATGCCCGACGATGGCAATTATGACGTTTGGATTGGCGCGCAGCCATGCCGCAAGATCGGCCAGGCTTTCGGATGCGGCATCGCTAAGCTCAGACGCGCCAGACCCGAAATCCAGATCGTCCAGAACGGCATGTCCCCTTGTTTCAAGGTCCGAATGCAGGTCGCCGGATGCGTTCGCCGAGAGAGTAGACAGCGCCAACGACGCGTCCTCACGCGGAAGTCTCATGGGGAAAACCTCGGTGATGTGGACATAGCCCACTTGCGCATCGCGCGAGACCACAATCGAAACCTGACGGGCGTCCGTTGTGGCCTCATCTGAGTTTTCCATCAGAATATATCTGAAATCACCAAGATCGACGTGCATCTCTGGCTCGCCGAGAAGATCAAGCTGGAAGCGGAAATCGAAGCCTCCACAGGTTAGGCTTTCGCATTCGTAAACTTCGACGTACCCGCCTTCAAGCAAGGCTGTGCGGAGCGGGCGTAAAAGTTGGAGCGTTGTTTGCGCGCCTCCGCCAACGCGCAGCGTGCGTTTGCGGATAGCACCTTCGACCACAGGAGGGGCAATTTCCGCGGACCAGGCCGAACTGGGCAGTCTGACGGTGGACGCAGGCGATGCCTCGCGGCGGGTCTCAACCCCACGGGGGATCGAAAGATCCAATGCAGCTGCGGGGCTGACAGTTATCAAGAGAGCTAAAAAGGCGTTCCGGATCATCACTTTGCCTGTGGTGCACGACGATAGTGATACTGCCCAACGTCGCACATTCCAAGTGTGCGATACAAAGCATTTGCCGGCGAGTTGGCGCGGGTCACCATAAGCGCGAGCCATTCCGCACCTGTTTGATTCGCCCATTGGGCGGCGGCGTGCATCAAACAGGTGCCGATCCCACGGCGTTGCGACTCCGGGGCAACCTCTAGGGCGTGCAACATGGCGATATCGTCTGATTTGGCGACAAAGGCCGCTCCTAGACATTGGGTCGCGCCTTTGGCGACAAGCACGGTTTTTGTGTTCCTCACGCGGTCCATCACCGCGACCCGAGCTGGACCAATGCCGCCTTTTTCCCAAAGCGCGCGCACAACAGTGGAAGCGGGCCAAGTCGATTTGATTGTGGTGTCAGGCACGTCATGGGGGCGGTCTTTGATCGGCATCAGATAGATCGCGACGGGGTCCACAATGTCGTAATTGCGGGCCTTCAGCCATTCATCGAGGGCGTCGTCGCCTGGCCGCAACATGAACAAGGGGTGTTGCTGGAGGTCCCGCATTCCGACTTCCGCCGCTGTTATATCGTCTTTGCAAAGGTCAGCTGCAGCCGTTGCCGCGGAGACCCGCTGACCGCCACCAGCACCTTCCCGCAAGGTCCAGGGTGGCAGATTCACAAACCTCAAGGGCGGCCATGTTGCATCCAATGCAAGAAACAACTTGGACGATGTGGGGCGTGTCATCTCACAGCATCCGAGAACAGATCGATCAGTCTCCGAGTGGCCGCTGCAACCGCCTCGGAATCGCTCCCCCTAACCACGATATTTGCGCCATAAACGCCATTTTTTGTATAGGGATACGAGCCAAAGCTCAGGTCGTTGTACCTGGCGGCCAGGTCTGCGAGGGGTCCGGCGATATCGCCCTCACCACGCTCGATCCGGGTGGATGTGGAAACAAGCGGCGCTCCGCCTTTCAAGGTCGGCAGAACCGTTGCAACCATCGCCTGGAAAACCGACGGCACACCGGCCATCACATAGACGTTTTCAAGTTGAAACCCAGGCGCGGTCGAAACGGGGTTTTCGATTAATGTGGCGCCCTGCGGAATACGTGCCATCCGCAAGCGTGCATCGTTCAACTCCATGCCCTGCCGGTCATAGTGGGCCTGAAGGATCGCCCGGGCGTCGTCGCGCACGTCGATTGTCGCGTTGAAGGCAGCGGCAATGCAATCAGCAGTGATGTCGTCGTGGGTCGGGCCGATTCCGCCTGACGTAAAGACATGGTCGTAAGTCTTTGAAAGTATTTGTGTAGCGGCGATAATGGCATCGCTATCGTCGGACACAACGCGCACCTCCTTGAGGTCGATCCCGGCCTCGGTCAGCTGCCCAGCGAGATGGTAGGTATTGGTGTCCCTTGTGCGCCCCGACAAGATTTCGTCGCCAATGACCAGCACCGCAGCGGTTGGATTTGCCATTGTCTGAGGTCCTTGTTCCTTGGGTTTTGTCGGTATAGGCCGCGGCTCATGCTCTTTCCAACCCCTCTTGTTCCGGCACGACTTATCCGTCGCTACAAACGCTTTCTGGCCGATGTTGTTTTGGAAGGTAGCGGCGAGATGGTTGTCGCGCATTGCCCGAACCCGGGCGCGATGCTGGGGCTGGCGGACGAGGGCATGCGGGTTTGGCTGGAGCCGAACAATGATCCAAAAAAGAAGCTGAAGTACGGATGGCGTCTTGCTGAACTGCCCGGCGGTCATCTTGCGGGTATCGACACCGGCGTGCCGAACCGCGTTGTGGGCGAGGCCCTTCACGCCGGAGCGATTGGCGAACTTGCGGGATGGGACACCATTCGCCCCGAGGTGCGTTATGCCAAGAAAAGCCGGGTGGATTTCCTGCTGAGCGGCGCAGACGAGCCGGATGTCTATGTTGAGGTGAAGAACGCCCATCTGCGCCGAAACGGGGATTTGGCTGAGTTCCCCGATTGCGTGACAGCGCGTGGTGCGCGACATCTTGATGATCTGGCCGCGATGGTGGGAGAGGGGCATCGAGCGGTCATGCTGTATCTGGTCCAGCGGACGGACTGCGCCCGTTTCGATCTCGCCCATGACCTTGATCCAGCTTACAGCGCGGCCTTTGAAAGGGCGCGGAACGCCGGGGTCGAGGCGATTTGTTATGGCACGGTGATCACGACCGATGGCGTCGTTTTGGGCGCACCGCTTCCGATTGTGACATGACGCTGCGCCGCAGTGACTGGCGAATTCCCGGCGAACGATTTATATCAACCTGAAACGACACAGGAATTGAGATTTTGGACGACCGTAGGCAGGGCCGGATGACGAAAGATGGCATCCGCATTTATGATCGCGAAGACTACGCAGGCATGCTTCATGCCGGAGAGTTGGCTGCGCGTATTCTTGATGAAATCGCACCACTTGTGGTGCCGGGGGCGACCACCGGAGAGATCGATGCCACGATCACTCAGATGGTGCAGGACGCAGGCGCGACCTCAGCGACGATCGGCTACAAGGGCTATCAGCACGCAAGTTGTATCAGCGTTAACCATGTGGTCTGCCACGGCATTCCTGGTGATAAGCGTCTGAAAGAGGGTGATATTTTAAACGTCGACGTCAC
This sequence comes from Boseongicola sp., assembly GCF_057460485.1. Classification (NCBI taxonomy): domain Bacteria; kingdom Pseudomonadati; phylum Pseudomonadota; class Alphaproteobacteria; order Rhodobacterales; family Paracoccaceae; genus Boseongicola; species Boseongicola sp. The sequence goes on along the minus strand of NZ_JBVCWP010000130.1, from coordinate 772 downwards.
CGTGATTGTCGATGGATGGTTTGGGGACACAAGTCGGATGTATGCGGCCGGAACGTTGTCGCGCAAGGCTGAACGTTTGGTGCAGGTCACTCATGACGCTTTGTTCAAAGGCATCGAAGCCGTGAAACCCGGCAATACTTTCGGAGATATTGGCCACGCCATTCAGGCCTATGTCGAAGCGCATCGCATGTCGGTCGTGCGCGATTTCTGCGGTCATGGGTTAGGTCGCGTGTTCCATGCGCCGCCGAATGTTTTGCACTATGGGCGTCCTGGAACAGGTCCTTTGTTGGAGCCGGGAATGTTCTTCACCATAGAACCCATGGTTAATTTGGGGCGTCCCGAGACCAAGGTATTGGCCGACGATTGGACTGCTGTTACGCGCGACAAGTCTCTGTCGGCTCAGTTTGAGCATTCGGTGGGCGTGACTGAGGACGGTGTTGAAATCTTCACGCAATCACCAGGTGGGAAGTTTCATCCTACCTAGGGTGGTAGGACGGGTGTGTGTTCCGTCGTGCACAGGCATGGTGTTTGAAGCGCATTGCAAGAGCCGGCATTTTGGAAGCATTGCTAAGCCAGATCTCAACCAATGTGATCCCTGCTGATGGAAATCGTTCAAGACCTGTGCTCTGCTTCTTTAGGCGTTCGGGGAGTGAATGCGTTTCAATCCAAGGCAATCTCTCGAAGGGCGCGGCCCGAGACTTAGATGAGAGGCGAAAAGCCCTTTTTGCAGGAAGTTCGGGGGCCGGGTTTTGATGTGGAGCAACCACCGGGT
>NZ_JBVCWP010000129.1:0-10744 GCF_057460485.1 Boseongicola sp. | reverse complement strand
TAGGCAGCGGACTCATAAAACTCGATCCACAGACGGACTGAGGCCAGTTTGATCATTGCCAGAAAGTTGCGTGAAGTTTTCTCATACCGCGTGGCGATGCGGCGGAAGGAGGCTTTCAGGCGACCAAAGAAGCGCTCGATTTTGTTACGCTGCTTGTAGATTTCCGTGTCGAAATCCTTGGGAAATTTTCGGTTCGATTTTGATGGGATGACGTCGATTGCACCCTGTTCCCAGATTAACTCACGGATCCAATCAGCGTCATAGGCCTTATCCGCCAGCACGTACTGGCCGGGTTGCAGCGCATCTAGCAGGTGCTTGCAGGGCGGTGCATCATGGGCCTGCCCGGGTGTCAGCTCAAACCGGATCGGTAGACCGTCCTGGTTCGTAAGTGCATGAATTTTCGTGCCTAACCCGCCGCGCGAGCGCCCGAGGCAACGACGCGGGTCGTTTTTTTTAGAGTGGTTGCCGCATGATGGGCGCGGATGCTGGTGCCATCCACCATGACCATGTCCACGTTGTGGGCGTCCGCCACGGCTTCCATGATCCGATCCCAATGGCCTGCATAGCTCCACCTGTTGAAGCGGTTGTAGGCCGTAGTTGGCGGGCCGTATTGCTCTGGCAGGTCGGCCCAGGGGATGCCTGTTCGAAGGACATAGAAAATCCCGTTGATGACGCGCCGGTCGTCAACCCGCTTCACTCCGCGCGTCTTGTTTGGAAGAACCGCTTTGATGAATTCCCACTCCAGATCGCTCATGTCTGATCGTGCCATGTCCCACTCACGCCGTTATTTTCCGGAAATTGAATCACAAGTCTATGCTAAAGAAAAGAAATTAATGGGTGTGCTGCCTAGTCAAATCAGGCATGGTTAGGTTCGGAGTCATGTGCATTTGACCCAGAAGAAGTGTTGGCCCTCCCAATCATAGCGACCCTAGCGGCCGCTTCTAAAGACGGTGCGCCCCGGAATGCGCCTATGTGGTTTATTTGGGAAGACGGTGCTATTTGGTTGCTTGGTTCAACAGATGCCAGTTCCGTAAAGTGCATCAATAACGACCCGAGATGCGCTATTGAAATAGTCCATTTCGACAATACTGCTGGGGTTTTGTTGCATCTTGAACTGCGAGGCGAAGCCAGTACTGAACCGATGTCGCCTGCGAGATTTCGTCAATTGTTGAAGAAGTATTTGTGTGATGAAGAAAGCTGGAATTCGTGGTTCATTGAAAATGTTGCCATGATCGGAAAGCCCGACGGGCGTTTGATAAAACTGAAACCTCAGAGTTTCTTCACTAATAATGTCTCTTACTTCAGGACTGGCCCAGATTTTGCTTGGCCGCCTGTTTCAAGCAAGACTGCAACTTGAACGGCGGGTAAGTCCGCCGCCCAAAGCAGTCGTTCATAATGAGCGCATCACTCTAGACGGTACGGTTGATATCTGATGAGGGTACGATCAGAAAGGCATGGTTTTGCAATGAGAAAGGTTCTTCGCCGGGCATTTTGGGGACTGGTAACTATCTCCCTTGTCGGTAGCGCGGCTCTGTGGGTCTTTGTGCTGGACGGCAGCCCGACAGTCGCGCATGCAGGCGCTCCGACCCCCGAAGATGCCGTCGTTGCCCGTAGTTTTGTCCGGGAGGTGCGCGTTGCGGCGGGCTCAGGCGGCGCGAAGTCGGAACGTCTTATCATGACCCAAGACGACCTCAACAGCCTCATCCGGGTGGCTTCGCGCATTATTCCAGGGCTTCGCGGAAGTTTCGTGGTTAAGGATGGACTTGTCAGCGGTCAGGCATCGGTCCCTGTTCCCGGGACGGGACAATCGCGATGGCTTAACGTATCGGCGGCGGTCCCGGCCTTCGACGGCGGCGTCGTACTACGGGCCGTCCAGGTAGGCGCTTTGAGTGTGCCGCCTGGTCTTGCCCTTGAGCTCGGACGGCTGGGCGGGAATGCGATCTTTGGAAACGATTTTGGAACGACCTTGGTCGAAGCTGCCTCGCGCATGGATATCCAGGACGACCAGGTCTCCTTCGATCTCAATATCGCCGAAATGGGCAAGAACGGTGTCATGCGAGGGCTCTTTGGGGCATTGCGCGGCGCCGAAATGCCGGTCTCCGATGAGATAGATCGATATTACGTCATGATCCGCGAGGCGATGGATGATGGTGTTTTGCCGACTGAAGGTAGCTATCTGCCCTATCTGCTCTTCACGCTTACCGCCACGCTCCAGGACGCGACCTCAGGCGATCTCGCCAATGCCTATACGGCGGCTATCTTCGCACTGACGCGGGTCTGCGGCGCGCGCGACTTTACCCTAGTCGTGGGCGGCCTTGCCGGAGAGGATTTTGTTGAAAAGCGGCCATGGCGCACAGAGTGTTCCGCCGTGACCTTCAACGGCCGCATTGACAGTCGCCGCCATTTTACCACCGCCGCCGCCCTTCAGGCGGCCAGCAACCGTGGTTTTGCCGCATCGGTCGGGGAATTCAAGGAATTGTTCGACACGCTTAAGTCAGGCGGCTTCGATTTCACCGACATCGCTGCCAATAACTCAGGTATTCGCTTGTCCAACAGGCTGATGTCCGCCCCTCCTGAGAATTGGCCGGCGCTGATAGCGCTGATCAAGGAGGAGAACGACGTAATCATTCCATTCGACGGCGTTCCACAAATCATGTCTGAAGAGGACTTCAACGGCCGTTTCGGCTCTATTGAAAGCCGGGAATATCTCCAGATGCTTGACAGCATCGAGGCGAAGATCGACGACCTGCCGATTCACCGAGCACAGTAGCTGGTCTCGGCGATCTGGGCATCGTGTGGTCCGGCGTGGAAACAAGGCGCCCTGACAGCGCCACCAGAACAAGCAAGAGAGGCGCCGATCGGCGGCGCGCTTTTTTGATGTGTCGGTGCGAACAGCGCGTCAAGCCCTTGAGGGGACTGCGAGGCTGGAGTAAATGCGGGATATGGTTATGTTGCTTCGATCAGAGGCGGGCTGGAACGGCGCTACGATCCTTCTGGCGTTTGCGCTCAGCATCGCAAGTCCTGTCATCGCCCAGACTTCAGTCGAAGAACCCCTCCCGCTGGAAGCCGTGATAGACCCCAACGGCCGCGCGGTGCAGCTCAGCTGGGCCACCGTCAATCCGCCGCGGGTCGGCAATGTCGCCGTCAATCGGCGGCGGCTTGGGGAGAGCGGGCCGGGATCGTGGCGGCCGCTTGCCCCCGCGCTGGGGCCGGTCATGCGCTTTACCGACGATACGATCCGCCCGGGCACGGCCTTTGAATATCAAGTGCTGCGCAGCGCCCGCGACGTCGTCGATGTGGGCTACTGGGTCGCCGGCACCGAGGTCCCGGCCGAGGAGACCCGCGGCACAGCACTTCTTGTGGTCGACGATACGCTCGCCGCCCCCCTCGCCGCGCGTCTCGACCGCTTCGCGATGGATCTGGTGGGCGACGGCTGGCGGGTAATCCGCCACAACACTCCGCGCGGAGACGACCGCGATCCGGTGGCCAACCTCGACCGCGCCTGGGCGCTCAGATCATGGGTCCAGAAGCAATATTTCGTCGATCCCTTCGGCCGCCATGCACTGATCCTGATAGGCCATGTGCCGGTGGTGCAGAGCGGCCGCGCCGCGCCCGACGGGCACGCACCTGTCGCACATCCAACCGACCTCTTTTATGCCGAGATGGACGGGAAGTGGCAGGACAACCGCGCGGGCATCCTGTTGCCCAACCAAGTGCCCAGCGACACCATCGAGATGCAGGTCGGTCGCATTGACATGGCCAATCTAAGCGGTGGCGACGGGGATCGCGAGATCCGGCTTCTGGCTGCCTATTTCGACAAGAACCATCACTGGCGTCAGGGCCTGCTTGGCGACCTTCGTGAAGCATACGGCGGGACGGGCTATCTGCAAGTTGAGCGCAATGCCTTACGCAACATCGTCGGGCCAGAGGCGGTGACAGTGGGCGGGCATCACGATGCAGGCGAGGCGCAGCCCTGGCTCTGGGGGGTGGATTTCGGCAGCGCGGACGCCGCACGTTACCCAGAGTTCGCCAACAAGGCGATCTTCACGATCAACTTTGGTAGTGGAAAGCAGCGCTTCAACCGGCGCGGCAACCAGATCTCCGCGATGCTGGCTCAGCCCTGGTACACAATCGCCAGCGGGTGGGGCGGGCGGCCGGCCTGGGTGCTGCATCCCATGGCGCTTGGCCGCAGCATTGGCGAGGTCCACATGCGCACCGTCAACAATGGGACGGTGGTGGGCCCCTACCGCGAGGTCATGGATTATTTTCCGACCGGGCAGTACCTGTGGCGTAACTCTATCTGGGTGAACTTGATGGGCGACCCGACCAGCCGCGCCTTTCCGACCGCCCCTGCCCGCAAGGTGATCGCCCGTGCTACGGGCGCGGGGGTGGAAGTGTCTTGGACCGCTTCGGCTGATCTCGATGTTCAAGGCTACCGGGTCTACCGAGCGGTAGACGGCAGCACCAATTTTGTCCCCCTGAACAAAGATGCACTGATCACCGGGACCACCTTCATTGATCCCGATCCACAGCCCGGCGATTGGTACATGTTGCGAGCCCTAGCCCTGAAAGAGGTGCCGGCCGGGTCGTTTTACAGCTATGCACAAGGGGTCTTCGTCCGGGTGGGCGAGGAGCCCCCGCGAGCGACGGATCAGACAGTGACGACCACGTCGTATCAGCCAATTTCGCTGACGCCCGGTCCAGAGCTTCAGGGTGTTTTATACGCCTTCATCGAGGGGCCGGAGGCGGGCCAACTGCATCCCGAGGGAGGCGAATGGATCTATACCCCGGCTCCGGGATTTGCAGGAGAGGTGCGGCTGCGCGTTTCCGTTTCCGACCGATTTGCGACAGACGAGGGCAGCCTTACCGTGATCGTAGGCGAATGACCCTGATCAGAGCACAGATATCGGGCATTTGACGCGAGTGCGTTTAAGATAGTGAAATGTAAACGTCACAAAAGACCCTAGCCCGGTCCTTAGGCCTGCTTCCGCTAAGCCGGAACCGTTCTGCAATTTGCTTAGCGTCACGCCGCACCTTTGGGGCTTCCACGGTTAGAACCTTGCCCGCTGAGCGGACCCCGGGTCCATCCCGCAGCAAACGGCAGCTAAAAGCCCTTTTGAAACGCCAGGCACGCAACGCATTTCTCAAACGCCTCACAAGGCGTCTGATTAACCTGCGCCATACTCGTAAAGTCTGCTCAGATAGTTGTGACAACGACCCAAGCCACAGAGCCGCTTGTTTCGGCCGAATGGGTGCATCCCGGTTTGCATATTACTGCCATGGGTTCGGACTTGCCGGGCAAACAAGAATTGGAGTCAGAGATATTGCGGCGCGCTGACTTGGTTGTCTGCGATACGTTGGCGCAATGCAAAATCGGCGGAGAAATTCAGCATATGGCGCGTGCAAACATTGATCGCGATGTCATCGAGCTGGGAGCCTTCACCTCCGGAGCCAGACAATTCGAGCGCACGCAACAGTCAGTCACAATATGCGACCTAACCGGAACGGGCGCACAAGACACGGCAATTGCGGTTGAAGCACTTGCGCGGATCAAGCGAGAGGGATTAGGCACTTTGGTCGGTTGACCATCTAGGAGTTGTTCGCACGACCACGACCGCCATGAATGACGTCATAGCCATACTTCCAATCCCTACTCACCAAAGCGGATCGTCAAGCTTTAACAACGCTTGACAGCTTGATCCCGCGTGTCGGGCATTTGCGTAGCCGCCGCGATACACCATCTTTGAGCGGACACACCGGATTCGCGAGCGTAAATCGCCGGTAGCTTGCGCGTTGGCATTCTTGGATTGCGTGAATACACATCTGATCCTAGACTCTTAAGTTGACCTCGACTGGGCGTGGAGGTCTGTCGTCTACCCTTTTCTTTTTTACCAAAGAAGCGGTTGGGCCCTACACCAACGTCATTGATATTATTGAGCTGTTCAGACTGTTTCAGTCTGTAGCGATATTCGCGCTAATTTCTGCCTTCTTTTACTGCGTGGCCATGGTTGCGATGAAGTCGCTAGCGGAACTTCCGAGCGTTGGTCTGGCTCTCATTATTGGAGCCGCGCTCCTTACGGCAGCGACTTTCGAGGTCTTCGCGCTTAGGCGCGCGCGGCTCGGGCTAATCTACGTCGGCATCCTGGGGGCTGAGGTGGTTATCCTTGGTACGATCTCTCTGCTTCACTTTGATGAAACGTACACCGTTCGAGAACTGGCCGGGATGGGCTTGGTGCTGGTCGGGACAGCTATTTCTTGGACCTGATGCCAAATAGTTAGCGGTGTTTATATCAGGACCGGCGTATACGCACCCTGCTGTGAAGACTTAGTACGATCTGCGGCGAAGGCATGCTTTGAGCCCCGGGGGACATGCTTAGGAAGTACCGCGCAGCCTCTGAGGCAGCTCACGCTCAGCGGTGCTGTATATGAAAAACCTTGCATATTTCCTTTTTGACGGGCCACTCTCGCATTGCTTCGAATGTGGTGGTGAGACATGCAATACCAACCCCTTTCTGACGTTCGCGAGACCCTAAACGTCCAATGGTACCGCTCCAAGATGCCGCCCGAGCGGTTTCGCGAGCTTTCCAAACGCAGCAATCGGCAAGGCTGGATTCAAGCCGGAGGGCATTTTGGTCTCTTCAGCCTAACAGGTGCGGCGGTTTATCTGACCTGGGCCCAGGGCTACTGGATCGCCTTTCTGGCGGCGCTATTCGTCCACGGCACAATCGCGACTTTCTTCCGTGGCACCGCAACCCATGAGCTCGGCCATGGAACCGTTTTTGACACCAAGTGGCTCAACAAGTTCTTTCTTTTTCTCTTCAGCTTGATCAGTTGGTGGAATCCGTTCGACTACGCGGCCAGCCACACCTATCACCACCGCTATACGTTGCACCCCGAGGGCGACCGCGAAAATCTTCTACCATTGCATCCCAATGTGGGCGGAACCTTTCTTCTGCAGCTTTTCACGGTCAACCTCTTGACCCAACCCGGGCGCACGTTTGGCAAAGGCGGGCTGTTGTCAACGATCTGGGTCACGATGCTGGATGCGGTCGGCAAAGTCGGCTCGACCGAAATTCCTGCCAACGAGTGGTTGCGGGCACTACACGAGGACCAGCCGGACCAGCACTCCCGCTCAATGTGGTGGTCGCGCGCACAATTGGCATTCCACGGCGCGGTCCTCATCGTGGCGATTGTGACCGGTCTCTGGGTCCTGCCTCTCATCATCACCATCCCCAGCTATGTCGGAAACTGGCTCAGCTACTTCGTTGCTTTACCCCAGCATTGTGGTCTGATGGAAAACACCAGCGACTTCCGCAAGAGCACCCGGTCAATACGCCTACCGAGGGTCGTTGAGTTTCTCTACTGGCATATGAATTGGCACACCGAACATCACATGTATGCCGGCATTCCTTGCTATAACCTTCCCGCGCTGGCTGCTGAGATCAAGGACGATATGCCCGAACCGCGCAATCTGCGGCAGGCGTGGCGCGAAATGCTCGACACTTGGGAGCGTCAAAAGTCCGAGCCGGGCTATGTTTTCGACATACCTCTCCCTGTGACGGCGAAGACCGAGCGACGGCGGAAAGCGAAGGTCGAGGAAGCCTCGATAGGGGACCTAGCACCCGAGGGACTGGCTTGAAGCATTTTTGAGGTTCGATACAATCGCCCTTGACCCGTCGCGTATAGACTTTCGTCTTGTCCGCGTTGTGACAGTTCGTGCGCAGCGCCCCGAATGACCCGCTTCCCAAATCTGCCATAGGTTCGGAGCGCGGCGAATACTCGCTTGGAGCCGGAAACGACCGCACGCCACCGAACAACCAGTTGTAGCAATACGCTCAAACTCTAGCCAACTATAACCATCGGCGGCGATGCTAGGCTCATGCAGCAGATACTGCTGCATTCCGGAGCGAAAGTGGTAACCATGCTTAGATCATCACGGGCAGGTGGATGATCTCGGGACTTGTTTTGAAGTAACGGAGGGGCTGCGTTTTATCGCTTCGCAAGGACAGTTCATCGCCCTGCCCCTCTCAAGTCAGTTTCCTCTGACAGCGCAGGCGCAGCGCCAATTCAACCCTTGCACAACCGACGCACACCACACATGAGAGGCTATTCACGTAAGCCAACTTCTGGAGATCACAGATGGCTTTCAAGAAACCTGCACCGGGCCCTCGCCTGCGACCATGGTCAGAGCTGAGCGGTACGGCGCAAGGCATCGCGCTGATGATAGCCACTATGTTCTTTTTTAGCGTATTGGACGCGATGGCCAAAGAAGTCGCCCACCGTACTGATACGGTCATGGCGATCTGGGCTCGCTATGCCGGACAGACGGTCGTGGTGACCTTGTTGATTGCGCCGCGTATGAAAAGGGTCCTTAAAACCGGCTATCCGGGCCTGCAATTGCTGCGTTCGGTTTTTTTGCTGATTGCTACGTCGTGTTTTTTCTTCGGTTTCGTGACCATCGGGCTGGCAAATGCGGCTGCGATCATGTCGATCAACCCTATCCTTATCACGCTGGGCGCTGCGCTTATCCTGGGCGAGCGGTTTGGCCCGCGCCGGGCTTTTGGCGTTGGGGCTGCGTTGGTGGGCGCATTGATCATCATCCGCCCGGGTTCACAGGTGTTTTCTGCTGCCGCGCTCCTGCCGGTGGGTGCCGCGCTTGCCTACTCCGGCTATGCGCTGACCACGCGTTTCGTTGGCCGCGATGAAGACGCGTGGACCTCGCTGTTTTACACAGCCGCTTTCGGAACAGTGGTGCTCAGCCTGATCGTGCCGTTTTTCTGGGTGCGCCCTGATCCGCTGGCGGCTGTTTTGATGATGGCCCTGGGGTGCTTCGGCGCGCTAGGCCATTTCTGCCTGATCCGAGCATTGATGGCGGCAGAGGCGAGCGCGATCGCACCGTTTTCCTATGTCGGGCTGCTCTTTGCCACAGTTTGGGGCATGGTCATCTTTGGTGAATACCCAGACTTTTTCACGTATCTGGGCGCACTAGTGATCGCAGTCGCCGGCATTTATGTCTGGCACCGCGAAATCCAGACAGCACGGGCAACGGCGCCGGAATAATAAAACCGTCAAGCCGGTACTGTCAGACGCATGCGAACTAGTCTCTACAAGGACAGTCAACTCGCCCCTTATGCCGCTCCGAGACTGCATTCCTGATTGACGTGGTCATGAACAGAGGGGTGAACTTCGACACACTTCGTATTTAGCGGTTCTCAATTGAAGCATTGAGCGACCGAAAGCTGCCTTTGGCACAGGCGCAGCGAAAGCTCACTTTGTCACGCTTAGCAGACCTTAGTGCAAACGGCAGTGAAGGTCTGCTGTGGGCCCTCTTAACCAAAGTTGAAGACGCAGCAGTCATCTGCACCGACCGTTCGAAACGCTCTGCGGGTGTTTAGTCGCTGAGCTTTTTTCTCGATCGTGTCCTGCGGCCAGCCGAAACCGAGTGTTGGTCCTTCGCCTTCTGTCGATAGTTAGCTCCTTGCAGACGTGGTCGAAACAACTACTCTTACCCTCGATAAATTCAATTCAGGGAGTGGGCATCATGCCGGATGGAAGTAATGCAGCGCCAGCATCGCGCCGTAGCGTCGTTGTTCAGGAATTCACCAATAGCGTGCTCGATCCCAATGAGAAGATGTTGGGACCAGTCGAAGACGGCGGCACGATCATCGCAAATACCGCGCCCGGCTGCTGGGGGCCAATGATCACCCCGAGCCTGCGAGGCGGGCACGAGGTAACCAAGCCTGTATATGTCGAGGGGGCCGAGGTTGGCGATGGTGTCGCTATCCGCATCCGGGACATCACAGTGACATCAATCGCCACGGCGTCTGGGCATGACAGCTCTCCCGAAGGTTTTTGCCTGGGCGATCCCTATGTCGCCGCGCGCTGTCCCGTCTGTGACACGGTCTGGCCAGAGACGCATATCGAAGGTGTTGGGCAGGAATCGGTCAAATGTGACGCTTGCGGCAACGCGGTGAAACCCTTCGAGATCGTACACGGCTATACCGTTACTTTCGACGAAACTCGCACTGTAGGGCTGACGTTGCCGAAAGAAGCAGCGGAAACGATTGCTAAAGACGCAGATCACTACTCAGCCCTGCCCGACGAAAGCCGCCAGCATTCGATCCTTAATTTCGCGCCCTCGGACATGCCAGGCACGCTAATCCGGATGCGCCCCTTCATGGGCCAGCTTGGCACCTGCCCGTCGATGCCAATGCCCGATAGCCACAACGCGGGTGATTTCGGCGCCTTTCTGGTCGGCGCGCCTCATGATTACGCCATCACGGCCGAGCAACTGGCCGAGCACAAGACCGATGGTCATATGGATATCGACGCGGTACGCGCGGGCTCGATCCTAGTAGCTCCGGTCAAGGTTCCCGGCGCGGGCATCTATATGGGGGACATGCATGCCGGCCAGGGCGATGGCGAAATCGCCGGGCATACCATGGATGTCTCAGGCAGCGTGACATTGCAGGTAGAGGTCGTGAAAAACTATCCGCTGGATGGGCCCGTTCTTTTCCCTTTGGAAGAGGATTTGCCGCCGCTAGCAAAACCGTTTAGCGAGGCGGAGAAAGCGAAAGGCCAACGCCTTGCTACAAAATGGGGCGTGTCTGAGATAGAGCCTCTGGCCCCAATCTCAGTGATAGGCACTGCAGCCAACCTCAACGACGCAATCGAGAACGGCCTCACTCGCGCGGCCAAGTTGCTTGACGTGACTGTGGCCGAGATCCGCAACCGGGCGACAGTA